>JAIINY010000152.1:0-7285 GCA_022741625.1 Prevotella sp.
GGCGGTAAGACTGATGCTGAGGGTTACTATGGCATCTTCAAAGGTATGATGGAGGAGTTCGGATTCAAGTATGTCGTTTCTACTCTCCGTGAGTCTCTCTCTGCTACCCATAATGGCTGGAAGGCTCTTATCTATGATGGTAAGGAGTTCTATCAGAGCAAGCACTACGACATCAATCCTATCATCGACCGCGTGGGTGGTGGTGACTCTTTCTCTGGCGGTTTGATCCACGGTCTCTTGACTAAGGAGACTCAGGGCGAGGCACTTGAGTTCGCTGTTGCTGCTTCTGCCTTGAAGCACACTATCCCTGGCGACTTCAACTTGGTTTCTGTTGACGAGGTTGAGAGCCTTGCTAGCGGTAACGCTAATGGTCGTGTACAGCGATAACACTTAACATTAAAGCAAGAAAATGGCAAAGTTTAGCAAAATGCAGGTCATGGCAGCTATGAAAGAGACTGGTATGGTTCCTGTATTCTTCAATAAAGATATCGAAATCTGCAAGAACGTAATCAAGGCATGCTACGAGGGGGGCGTTCGCGTATTTGAATTTACCAACCGTGGCGATTTCGCTCACGAGATTTTCGGAGAGTTGGTAAAGTGGGCTGATAAGGAGTGCCCTGAGATGATCTTGGGTGCTGGTACAGTGGTTGACGCTGGTACTGCTTCCTTGTATCTCCAGTTGGGGGCAAACTTCATCGTAGGACCTAACTTTAACCCTGACATTGCTTCTGTATGTAACCGACGCTTGGTGCCTTATTCACCAGGTTGTGGTTCTGTAACGGAGATCAACAATGCTCAGGCTGCAGGTTGCGATGTAACCAAGGTATTCCCTGCAGGTAATGTAGGTGGTCCTTCATTCGTTAAGAATGTTATGGCACCATTGCGTTGGAGCAACATCATGGCAACAGGTGCAGTAGAGCCAACAGAGGAGAATCTTACTCCTTGGATCAAGGCAGGTGTTCTCTGTGTAGGTATGGGTTCTAAGCTCTTCCCTAAGGAGACTGTTGCTGCAGCAGATTGGGTTACCATCACAGCTAAGTGCCGGGAAGCTTTGGGCTACATTGCTAAGGCACGTGCATAATCAGGATGCATAAAAAATTTCATCATATTTATGGCATCGCCATCATCTGTATGATGGTGGCGATGTTTGTTTTTTCAGCTTGTTCGCCATCGCATAAGGGCGAAGTAGATGAGCTGAATTATCTTTCTTATGCGCTTCACTATCGTAACCTTGATTCCACTAAAATATTGGCAGAGAAGGCTTTAGCTCTTTCCGAGGACTATCCTGCCGGATACGCAGAGGCTTGCAACAACCTGGCTTTTGTGGCTATTGCCAAGATGGATTACCATACTGCCAAGGGATGGCTGGACAAGGTTAACGAACGCAGTGACAACCAGATAGAACTCCTTATTGCCGACGTTCAGAATATGCGACTCTGTCAGCGTGAGGCCCGCAACAAGGATTTTTATAGCTTCAGGGAAAAAGCCATCCGTAAACTGCGAAGAATCGGTGAGGAAATAGATAACCTTCCTCTTCGGGAGCGTCAGCGCGCCATTTATGCCAAGAGTGAGTTTGATATCGTTGCTGCCACCTATTTTTATTATGTACAGCTAGACAAGCCGATGCTCAATGCGCTGGCAGATCTTGACCCGGATGAAGTGGAACAGGATACGGCACAGTATCTCAACTATCTTTATAATATGGGAGCTGGTGGCGCCATTACTCATGGCACCCCACAGGAAATCTGTCAGGCGGAATTTGATATGCTCATTCGCCTCTACTTTTTGGCAAGTGGCAGCAATCCTTATCCATACTGGCAGGCAAACGCACTGCAATCTATCAGCGAACATATTCAGGATCCGGAACAGCGCGATTTCCTGGTAAAAAACAATCTGCCGGCTTTCCAGTATCTCAATGTAGAGCAGATGCCTTTGGAACTTCTGGCAGGAAACTTTGCACAACGCGCACTCAACATCTTTTCTGAATATGGAGACGTTTACCAGACGGCAGGAGCATACCGCACACTCGCAGAATGCTACTGGCAGATCAAGGATTATAAATCGGCAGGCGATTGTCTGAATAGGGCACTCAACCAGAACAGGGCTATCCAGCAGGCGCCCGACCTGGTGGCTTCTATCCGGGAAAGACTCAGCCTGGTTTATTCTGCCATCGATGATAAGCCGGAAAGCGATTACAACCGCAATATTTACCTCGATTTGCAGGAGCAGAGCCGACAGGACAGGCAGTTGGAAGCGCGTGCCACTCAGTTGGACAACAATGCCGTCCAGCTGAACACGATGATTGCTGCGGTAATCTTTATGATAGTCCTGGTTGTGGTCTTGCTCTATGTATTCGACAGAATGAAGCGCCGTAACACCAAGGAAAGTTCTGTAGAATCACTGCTGATACCTTTACATGAATGGGAAGAAGAGAATGCACAGCATATCAATGCGCTATCAGAAAAGCATGAAGAATTGGAAGAAGCTAAGAATATGGTTCAGCTTCATATATCAGACAATAGGCGCCGCAACCTGGAACAGCGTGCCAAGCTTTCTCTGGTCAATAGCATCACCCCGTTTATCGACCGCATGATTCATGAGGTAGATAGACTGATGAAGGGCGATGATTCTGAAGAAGTGAAACAGGAGCGATATACCTATATATCTGAGTTGACCGATAAAATCAACCAATATAATTCCATTCTCACCGATTGGATACAGATGCGCCAGGGAGCTATCAATCTCCGCATTGAGAGTTTCCCGCTCCAGCCACTTTTCGATATTGTTGCCAAAGGAAAAATGAGTTTTCAGATGCGTGGGGTCAAACTGACCGTACAACCTACGGATGCCACAGTAAAGGCAGACCGTACGCTGACACTATTCATGATTAATACCATTGCCGACAACGCCAGGAAGTTTACACCTGCAGGAGGTGAGGTCGTGGTAAGTGCCAAGAGCCATCAGGCATTTGTGGAAATATCTGTTGAAGATACGGGAAAAGGTATGGATGAAGAAACACTGGAACATATCTTCGACCGCACCTATACCGGCGGACATGGATTCGGTTTGCTCAACTGTAAGGGCATCATCGATAAATACAGGAAAATCAGCTCGCTCTTCTCTCCTTGTAACATACAAGCTGAAAGTGAGCCGGGAAAGGGTAGTAGGTTCACATTCCGACTGCCTTGCGGTATTCGGAAAATGCAAATGATACTGATGCTTGCCTTCATGCTGATAGGGTGTAATATCCCATCTGCCGTACAGGGAAGAGCCCGGAATTTTTTCTCCTTGCACAGAACTGATAAGCACAGAACTAACAGGAACGCAGGCAATAAGCAGACGTCCCGATTGCTGCAATTAGCTACTTCCTATGCCGACAGTGCCTATTTCAGCAATATCAATGGCACCTACGAACGGACCCTGACTATGGCAGATTCGTCTCGCAGTTATCTCAACCGATACTATCTGACATTGAATCCTGATGGGAAATATCTGATGGTGGCACATCCCAAGAAAGGAACCGCTGCCGAAATCCATTGGCTGCACGACAGTTTGCCAACCGACTACGAGGTTATACTCGATATCCGCAATGAGAGTGCCGTAGCAGCGCTGGCGCTCCACAAATGGGAACTATACGATAGCAACAACAAGGTATATACCCAACTCTTCCGTGAACGGAGTGCGGATAATTCGCTCGATAACTACGTAAGAACCATGCAGACTTCAGAAAACTCGAAGGCAGTAGCCATCGTCTTGCTGATTATCCTGCTGTTACAATTGCCACTGGCATATTATCTGCTATACTATCGTCACATCCTCCGTTATCGCTATGCCGTGGAAAAGATCAACGGCATCAATACGGTGTTGCTCAGTGGTGATTCCAACACGGACAAGTTGAAGAAGATTTCCCTGATCTGGACCCCGCAAGGAAGCAATAATGTCCGTAAAGCTCAGCTTTTTCCTCAGCTCAACGAGGTAGTGGAACGCATCTCGCAGGCACTGAAGCAAAGCATTGAGATGCAGCAGAATGAGGCTACGAATATAGAAATGGCAGAAGATGAACTGCATCGTGCCGAGTATGAAAACGGAAAGTTGCACATTGCCAATTCCGTACTCGACAACTGTCTCTCTACACTCAAGCACGAAACGATGTATTACCCATCGCGAATCAGACAGCTTATCGACAGTACACCGGAGGATGTTACTTCCCTGCAGGAGTTGGTGGATTACTACAAGGCTATATACACGATGCTCAGCGCACAGGCAATGGAGCAGGTGGAAGGAACCGTGAAATGTGACGCAGACTTGCTGGCATATCTCAGGAAGCTTATCACAGGCGGAGTGAAAAACTTCACTTATCAGGAAGCAACCTCATCATCCGCCTATGTAACCTGCCAGTATATCCTTCACGACATCCCATTTGACGCAACCCGTCATCCACGTCTTTTCACACCGCTCACCAGTGATTTGAAACATCTTGTGGCCCGCCAGATTGTGAGAGAAATAGGGGAGGCAACCAACCTGCGTGGCTGCGGCATTCTTGCCAAGCCATCATCTGATGGCAAACTCATGATAGAAATCGTTTTACCTGAAAAAATAATAAAGACAAAGACATGAATAAATTTAAGGTTATTATAGTAGAAGATGTGCCTCTGGAATTGAAAGGCACAGAAGGAATCTTCAAGAACGACATACCCGAAGCTGAAATCATCGGCACTGCGGATAGTGAAATCGCTTATTGGAAACTCATCAAACAGCAAAAGCCCGACCTGGTACTGCTTGATCTTGGCCTGGGTGGCTCCACCACTGTTGGAGTAGAAATTTGCCGTAGCACGAAGGAACAGTATCCTGATGTGAAGGTTCTGATCTTTACCGGTGAGATTCTCAACGAGAAGTTATGGGTAGATGTGCTCGATGCAGGATGTGAAGGCATCATCCTCAAGAGCGGAGAATTGCTGACCCGTGGTGACGTGGCTTCCTGCATGAGTGGAAAGAAACTGGTTTTCAACCAGCCGATTCTCCAGAAGATCGTTGATAGATTCAAGCAGAGCGTAGGAAGCCAGCTGATGCATCAGGAGGCAATGATCAATTACGAGATTGATGAGTACGACGAGCGATTCCTCCGCCATCTCGCCCTGGGTTACACCAAGGAGCAGATCACGAACCTGCGAGGTATGCCATTCGGAGTCAAGAGCCTGGAAAAACGACAGAATGAACTCGTACAGAAGCTCTTCCCTGATGGTAATAACGGAATGAGCGTGAATGCGACCCGACTCGTGGTACGTGCCTGCGAGTTACGCATCATAGATATTGATAATTTGCATGCTGATGAAGAATAGTCATACATTCAGCAGGATATGGGGTTATACCATGTTCCTGCTGATGCTGGCACAGATCGTACTGGTGCTGGCTTCGTGGCTCATCACTGCCGCTATGCCCGATGTCTTTCCCCGGTCATTGCTCAGCCCGGAAGGTATCCGATGGTTCTTCGGCACTTTCACCGCCAACCTGCAGTCACCTTGGCTGGTATGGCTATTGCTGATCAGCATTGCCTGGGGAACGCTACGGGCTAGCGGCTTGTTAAACTACGATCATAGGGTTTACCGACAGCGCAATGCCTTGCGTTTGGTTTGCCTGGAATTCGCCCTGTTTATCGGTGTGATGCTATTGCTCACGCTCATTCCTCATGCCATCCTGCTCAATGTAATGGGAGGATATGCCTCCAGCAGCTTTTCCAGAAGCATCTTGCCCTATATCTGTTTTATGATCATTGTCATGGCACTGTCTTTCGGCGTAATCAGCCAAAGACTGAACGGCATCGAGGCAATGGGAGAGGCAATGGCGGATGGAATTCGCCTGTCAGCTCCTCTTTTTATCATCTATATCCTTGTCATTCAATTATATAGTTCTGTAGATTATCTTTTTTGATGATCTTTGATAGCACATCAATTCGTCATACAGAAAAAAGCAAAGGGGCATCCCAATCACTTGGAATGTCCCTTCTTTTGGTATATATTTGGTTTGATAAATTGGTCTAACTATCTTCTGCCACCGAATGAACCGCCGCCATTATTGCTCTTGCTACGGGAAGAGCCTCCTCCAAAGGAACTGCGGGCACCATTGCTGCCACCACCAAAGGAACGGCTTCCACTATTGAATGAACGGCTGTTATTAAACGAATTGCCGCCACGGTAACCTCCGAAAGACCCATTGCTTGGAGTGCTTGAACGTGGAGTGAAACCATTATTAAACGAACGGCTGTTGTTGGTAGAGCCACTGCCGAATCCGCTTCGGTTATAACCTCCGAAAGAACCACCGCCACGGACACCATTTCCAAAGGTAGCATTATTTTGGCGACTGTTGCCAAAAGAATGATCACGTGTAACCGTAGTTCTTGTACTGCTCTGACGATTGAGATTTCCGAAAGTCTTGCCACGACCGTAATCGCCACGATTGAATCCATCGCGCATACCGAATCTTGGTTCCTGACCTCGAACACCGATAGGGCGAGGGCCGCCGAATTCACGTCCGTGATACCAGCTTCTGCCACCATTCATTCTCCAGCTGTGTCCACCACGATATACTGCATAGAAATGAGGTCTTCCGAAGAAGAAGTAATCTCTGCGTGGGTAGCGTGCATAGATGCCGAAGTGGAAGTAACCACCATCCCAGTAAAGAGGACGGTAGAAATAGCTTGCGGCACAGAATGAGCGATACTGCCAATCCAGAAGGATGTAGCTCAAGTCGAGATTACGCTGGCGCCAATAGATGCCGTAAAGATCGTCGTAAGTATCCACGCCCATCAGATAGTCGAGGTTGACCTCATAGGCTGCCTCATACTGATCATCTGTCAGATTCAGCTCGTAAGCCATTTTGTCTGTCAGAAACAGAGCCTGCTGGCGAGCCTGTTCATAACTCATTGCTGATGCAGAAGTGATTGTCATCATGAACATTGCTACTAGTGCTATGATAAACTTCTTCATAATCTTATCTTATTATATGTTAAACTTCCATTTTCCAGAAAACCATCAGATTCCAGAATCATCGTCAATTCAGTCATCTTTCTGATTTCTGCTGCAAAGATAAGGCAATTTATGGAGGTATAGTAAGGATTTTCCCTAAACACCTAGAGGAAATTCCCTAAACGTTGCTTTTTTTCGAAAAAAAATAGTAATTTTGCAGTCGGAATGAAAATTTAGAGTGATTCAAATAGATAACTTAGAGTGATTTAAATAAATAAAATGATAGATTCTATACAGAATATTTTAGTTCAGGTTAGCGATTT
>JAIINY010000153.1:0-7260 GCA_022741625.1 Prevotella sp.
GTTTATAAGATTAGTTATTGTTTGCAAAATTAAGAAATTATCCGCAAAAAGAGCCCAATAATCTCGATATTTTTGCGTACCTTTGCCTAAAACATTTATAAACAACAGATAAAACATCACCAAATAGAAGATAAAGCAATATGAAAATAGCAGTTTTTTGTTCAGCAAATAAGAATATCGACCCCGACTTCTTCACGTTGACTGAAGAGATGGGAAAGTGGATGGCAGAGAACGGCCACGACCTGGTTTTCGGCGGCTGCAACTCCGGTCTGATGGATTGCATCGGCAAGGCAGTAAAGGCGAATGGCGGCAGAACCATCGGTGTGGTTCCTACGCTTGTAGAGCGAGGAGGCAGAACCTTCCCTGACCTCGACATCGAGATTCCGTGTGATAATCTCAGCGACCGCAAGGACCTGATGCTTGCCCAGAGCGACACCTTCGTAGCCCTTCCTGGCGGCATCGGCACCCTGGATGAAATCTTCACCATCGCCGCCGCCCACACCATCGGCTACCATCACAAGATGGTGATTCTCTACAACATGAAAGGCTTCTGGAACTCTACCATCGCCCTGCTGGATGATATGGCAGAGAAAAGCATGATTCGCGGCGATTGGCGAGATGTGATAGAAGTGGCGGATAACCTGGAAGAATTGACAAAGCTCTGCGAGGGATAGAACCCTCTATAGAATCATATATAGAAATGAAGTAAAGCGACCTTCTACCGAGAACACAATTCGGCAGAAGGTCGCTTTTTATGTTCTTACAAACCAAAACTCTTCCTGGCTTGCCTCAATGTATTCTCTCCTACCGTATAAGCATAGCAGGCAGAAGGAATGAAATGAAGTGTACCAAAATCCATCTCCTTTACTCCTCCCTTACTGATGGAAGTTACCAATGCCTGAGGCAGATGATTCTTCTCCATAAAAAACTGTAAGGACGAAAGTTCAGAAGGTCTGTCGAAGAACCTGTCCGACCATTTGATTTCCACCGCCCAATAAGGCTTCTGCAAAGCATCATTGATGCCCACCAAATCCACCTCGCCCTGCGAACGCCCCATCTTCCAGTTGGAATAGGCAATGTGTCCCTTTCTCGGAATCCACTGCGAATAAATGGCAGTTTCTATCATGTCTCCGATATTGCCATCCATGATCTTGATTGGCTCAAAAAGCGCACATCTCAGCGAAGGATTAGTCAGATAAATCTTGAAAGTAGTTTGGCGCTGGAATCGCTTTGCCGTATCATCCGTTCTTGCCACAACCTTTATCAGGAAAGCAGCCTCCAGATACTGGACGTACCTGCGAATGGTTTCCTTCTTGACTCCCGATTCCTTCGACATACTTTCATACGAAAACTCCATACCGCTATGATAAGCTATCATCGTAAACAACGAATTCAGTTCCTGCACATCCGAAATGCCATAAAGACTCGGCAAATCTCTCAACAACACCTTATCTACAATATCGTGGCGAACAAACTGTCCCGGGTCTTCCTGCATTCGGGAAGAAAAAGCCACCTCAGGATAACCGCCATAATTGATATAGTCGAGGAAGAGACTGTTCAGCTTATCAATATCTATCGTACTATAGATATCGCTCTCTATCCCATCCCATTCCACCTTGGATTGGCGCATCAGATGCTCATATTTCTTAAGATGGATATACTCGAAGAAAAGCAACGGCGGCAGATTGAAATCAGTAAACCTGCCCGCTCCGCTTTCGTTGCTGCTCTTTTTCAATGCCGCAGCAGCAGAACCGGAAGCCACAAACTTCACGTTGTGATAAGTATCTACCAGGGATTTCAGATTGATTTCCCAGTCTTTGAGATACTGTATCTCGTCGAAGAAAACATAAAATTCTTCCTGGCTGTTTTCCTTATCCAATATCTGTTTTGCCAAAGAAAACAACTGCTCCAGGAGGATATTATTATAAATAGGGGTTTCCACCGAAACATAGATGATATTCTGAGGCGATACGCCCTCGTCTATCAACCGCTGGATGGAATGATAGAGCATCACCGTCTTACCCACTCGGCGAGGTCCCATCAGGATGAGGGCACGCTGAATGCTGACATCCTTTACCAGTGGATAGAAGATGTCGAGATAGAGGCGAGGACTCATCTCCTGATAGTAAGAAGGTATCCTGCCCTCCGTCCACCAAGGGTTGTCTATCTTCAACCTACCTAATATCTGTTTCTCTAAAAGTGCCGTATATTCCATAATTCTAACTATTTTAGGGCGCAAATATACGGATAAAATTCTTAATCTGCAAGTTTTGGTAAAAATAAGCCTATTTTTTATGCTTAATTTGCATTTCAGGGCGATTTTTCAGGCAAAAGCGTGCATCTTAAGGAAAAAGGGACTCAGTTTCGCTCATTTCTTATATTAATTTACGCTTATAACTTATTGAATATCAATATCAAAAACAAGGATTGCAAATTAAGCATGTTTCAATATGCTTAATTTGCAACCATATAGAACTCTAAAGAAAGAGCAGTATTGATTTTCTTTTTATATTTCTGCCATTATTTCTTCGTTAATATGATTTTTCGGCAAACTTGCACATTTCTCATATCAAAAAGTGGCAAACTTGCACATTTTTGATATTAAGGAAGGAATAGAAGCCTATAAACGAAACACTCAGAAACAAAAGAAAGAGCGGAAAAACAACTGTTAACTCTGTTAACCCCCAGTTGTCTTTCCGCCCTTGATATTTTCTTCAAGACCATCTATTCTTTCCCTAAAAGGAAATCGGAGAGACTCATCATCAGAATGCCTTCTTCATTATAACCCGAACGATACCTATCCCCTACGATAATCAGTTTGCGGAAGCCATCGTTTACATTCAAAAGAGAAGCCTGCTCCTGATCTACCTTCTCCTTATCCGGCAAGGCATAAGCCGACTGGATATAGAGGCGTTCATCATGACGGTTCACCACGAAATCTATCTCAAGATTCCTACGCTGCAGCTTGCCATTCTCATCCCGCTTGAAGCTCTCTACTGACCCCACATCCACAGTATAACCCTGCTTCCGCAACTCGTTATAAACCACGTTCTCCATGATATGGGTGAATTCTATCTGTCGGAAATCTACCACGGCATTTCTGATACCGATATCCTCGAAGTAATACTTGGTACCAGTACCAATATATTTGCGCCCCTTCACATCATAGCGCAAAGCCTCGCTGATGATGAAGGAATCCTGCAGGTTCTCCAGGTACCTGCCAATAGTTTTAGTACCGATTTCCACTCCTCCAACAGATTTGAACGTATTAGAAATTCTCTGCACATTCGTACAGGAACCAATCGTAGAAGCCAGAAGGCGCACCAACTCGCGCATTCCATCAGAATTCTTCAGCCGATTACGCTCCAAAACATCCTTCAGATAAACCGTCTCGTAAATCTCACGAAGATAATTCTGTTTCGCTTCAGGAGTTTCTATCTGCGCCACAGCAGGCAATCCACCATAAAGATAATAGGTTTCCAGGGCTTGACGCTCCTCCCCTCCTATCACTTCATAATATTCAGAAAAACTCAACGGATGGATTCGGATTTCCCAACCTCGACCACGAAACTCAGTTATCACATCCTTCGATAAGAATCGGGCATTGGAACCAGTTACGTACACCTCAGCATTCTCTACATGGAGATAAGAGTTGAGCACATCCTCAAACTCCTTTACCATCTGAACCTCATCCAAAAGAATATAATACCTATCCTTATCTTTCATCTGAGCATCTATATGCTCCAGCAAAGCATCAGGGTCACGAAGTTTCTTGTTTCTACGGTCTTCAAGATTTACTTGTATGATATGATCTTCCGCAACACCTCTTTCAAGCAAATGCTTGCGGAAGATGTTGAACAAAAGGAAGGATTTACCACAACGGCGAATGCCGGTGATAATCTTTATCATCCCATTGCCTTCTGCCGAGATGAGTTCTTTCAAGTATGCTTTACGTTCAAAATACATAGTTTATGACGTTTTTTTGTGTCAAGACACGGTTTTCAGTCGCAAATATACGTTTTTTACACAACTTCACCAAGTTTTATCGTAATTTACACAAAATATTTAAAGGTATTTAAACAAAGAAAGAGCGGAAAAACAACTGTTAACTGTTAACTCTGTTAACCCCAGTTGTTCTTCCGCTCTTAATCATTCTAAAATCTTATCTATTATCTCCAATAAGAAATCTCCAATAAGCATACTATACTATTGAACAACAACTTTCTTCACGCAGCCATCGCTATACTTCACGATGTTCAAGCCCTTGGCAGGCACTTCCAATCGCTGACCATCCGCTGCATAGCGAGAGATTTCCTTAGCATCGCCAGAGGTCATAATATGATTGATGCCAGTTGCATCATACTCTACGATATTTGCAAATATACCCCAATTTGAAAGCCAATAATCATCATAAGTCCCTTTTGGAACATACAAGATGCATTTTTCCGTATTTGCATCCTTAAAAGTAGAAGCAAAAATTGATAAAGGAGATTTCCAACTTACATATACGCTGGTCAAGCCGCTGCAACCTTCAAAAGCAGAACTACCTATTGAGGTGACACTGGAAGGAAGGGTCAAGCTAGTCAAGTTTACACCTTTATAAAAAGAATAACTGCCAATTTTATCCACACCAGAAGGTATTTCTAACTTTGTAAGTTCCTGCCCATTGTGATAGTATTTAATTTCATCAACGGGAATCTTTGTCCAATCGTCGTGACTATAAGCAAGGCAGGTTTCTAAATCAGAATCTAAGAGACAATTACACTCTTTTAAATTATTGCACCTCTCAAAAGTAGACCAATCTATCTCGGTGACACTAGAAGGAAGGGTGAGGCTGGTCAAGCCGCTGCACGACTCAAAAGCATGACCACCTATCGAAGTGACACTGGAAGGAAGGGTGAGGCTGGTCAAGCCGCTGCACCACGCAAAAGCATAATCACCTATCGAAGTGACACTGGAAGGAAGGGTGAGGCTGGTCAAGCCGCTGCACCACGCAAAAGCATAACCACCTATCGAAGTGACACTGGAAGGAAGGGTGAGGCTAGTCAAGCCTCTGCAATCTGCAAAAGCATAATAATCTATCGTGGTGACACCGGAAGGAATGGTGAGGCTAGTCAAGCCGCTGCAGTACCTAAAAGCAAACTCACCTATTGAGGTGACACTGGAAGGAAGGGTGAGACTGGTCAAGCCGCTGCACTTCTCAAAAGCATGACCACCTATCGAAGTGACACTGGATGGAAGGGTGAGGCTGGTCAAGCTGCTGCAACCACTAAAAGCATAATCACCGATGACATCATCCGATGTTGTATAATAATAAGAATGATGATCATAATAATCATAATAACCATAATAAAAATCTCCTCCCTCCACTATTTTAGCCTCTGAGAGATCCAAAGTCACCAACTTTCCCTCAGTGCCCATTCCCTTATAGTCACACCCCGCCATTTCGCGTATGAAACGAAGATCAGTGCCATTAATCTCACCCATAATCTTAAGATTGGTAATCTTATATTTCTTTGTATCCCCAATCTTACTTGGCAAAGTTCCTGCCTCTTCCAATTTGATAGTGATTTGCTTTGTTATCAAATCACCATCAGCTGCATGGATTGCCAAGCACCCCAACAGCATAAATACTGCTGTTACAAACAGACCTTTTAATGTAAATGTTCTCATATATCTTTTCTTAAATTATTATTCTTTTGTTGCTAATATTGCTGTAACAAAATCCTTAAAATCTTTTCTTTTTACTTTTCCACAAATCTGACATTTAGGATTCATCTGTGAATTTATGACATAATAGTCACCCTCACGCTCAATACAAGCATGAGCAAAACTATTGCGCAAATGCTTAAATAACGGTTTACAAACCTCCTTTCCCTTGTAACACAGAGTATTTGGTGTCTCAGGGAAACTCAGCTTTATTTTATTTTTGCTTGTATCATGAATCAAAGAAACTTTGTTTTTAATCTCAAATGGCACTTTCATATAGAAATATCCCTTATGATTACGCTTCCCCTCATTTTCATACTGATACAGAACGTCATAAAAAAGCTTGAGGTCATCAGACTTCAAAGAAGTTTTAAATTGTCCCATACACAAACAGTTTATTGATTTTTATTGCGCTCTGCGATGATTTTATTGTATTCATTTTTAGTAAAATCCTGTCCACATTGCGTGCAAACATAATCACCAGTTTTCTCCTCTACATAGCCCCACCCCAAATGAGTTTCTTTCTCAAATTTAGGATGTGAACAAGGTTTGTTCCCCCATAATTTACGAAGTTCTTCTGCTTTAAAAAAATCCATATCGTTTCCTTTCCAAACCAACCCAATCACCCAAGGCTAGCAGCTAAAAAAAACAGAAAGCGTGGGATCTCCTTGCTGCTCGTCCCACGTTCTGAGGCCTTCGCATTGCCCTACACTGTTGAACGAGCAACGTCGAAGCCCACGCCGATATGAATACACTTATCCCAATACAAGTATAAGACACATTGCATTACACAATATGCCATACCAGTAAAGGGATGTGGATAAACACATCCCGAGAGCATCTACCGTTGCGTTGTTCGTGACAGTGTAAGAAAGTTGCGAAGTTTCAGAACGTCAAGAACAAAGCGTCAAGTAAACGCCTTATTGTTATGTCGGAATACCTCAACCCTCCCTATTCCTCTTCTCAGCATCACCCATCAATTAAGAAGGAAGAAGCCTCAACTCGGCGTGAGCAGAATTGGTATCCACTTGCAAAGGTAAACAAAATAATCGAAAAGTTGCACATCTTTCACCAACTTTTTTGCTAGCAACATAGAAAAAAGTATGTGTGAGGGTACACAAGGGGAAATATCAATGATAAAATCTAGAAAATGTTCGAGCTGTACGGTTGAAAGTGAATAGAAAAAGAGCGGAAAAACAACTGTTAACCCCCAGTTGTTCTTCCGCCCTTAAACTTTTATTCCGCCAGCAGCTTCTCAGCCATCGCCTTACCCAGCGCCTCGCACTGTGCCTTTACCTCTGGAGTAATCGCCTGCTTCATATCTACAGGTTCGCCTACAGCCTCGTAGTGGAGCTTGGTTTCGTTCCACTCCTGAATCTTTGCTACCGCCTTGCTTGCCCAGCAATGAGAACCATACCAGCCAAGAAGATGGTTCTTGATGTCCTTATTGGCAAGCTCGGAGAGGAGAACCTCCATCTCGTGATAAAGACCGGCATTGTAGGTTGGAGCACCTACGATAAGACCCTTGTAGCGGAAGATGTCGCGCAGGAT
>JAIINY010000154.1:0-7082 GCA_022741625.1 Prevotella sp.
AGCATTCTCCTGATGATGGCTATCATCGCAGGACTCACAGTAGCCAACTGCTACTACAACCAGCCGCTTCTCGAACTGATCCGTCACGATCTGGACATTACCGAGCAGAGCGCCAACCTCATCACAGTGATTACCCAGATAGGTTATGCGCTGGGACTGTTCTTTCTTATCCCTATGGGAGACATGTTTTCGCGCAAGAAACTCATCCTCGTGAATATGACCATTGCAGCCTTGATGGCGATTGTGATGGCTGTGGCACAAAACGTATGGATGCTCTGGGGAGCTTCCCTGCTCATCGGTGCCTGTTCCGTGATTCCCCAGTTCTTCATCCCGATAGCCGGACAGTTCTCCATACCCGAGAACAAAAGCAGGAACATGGGCTTTGTGCTCTCCGGACTGCTCACGGGTATTCTTGCCTCGCGGGTAATCAGCGGTTACATCGGCGAATGGCTGGGATGGCGGGAGATGTTCTTCATCGCCGCCCTCGTCATGGTGGTCTGCATGGGAATCATGATGCTGATGATGCCTGAGATGAAGCGTAACTATATGGGTACTTACAGAGGACTGATGACTACCGTGGCTGAGATCTTCATCCTCCATCCTTCCATCCGCATCTACTCCATCCGTGCCGCCTTCGGTTTCGGAAGCATGATGGCGATATGGTCGTGCCTCGCCTTCCATCTTGCCCAGCCTCCTTTCAATGCAGGCAGCGACATGGTGGGAATGCTCGGACTCTGCGGAATCATGGGAGCCGTGGCTGCCAGCAGCGTAGGACAGCTGGTTCCAAGGTTCGGAATCCACAAGTTCAGCCTCTTCGGAGCAGCCATGCAGATCATCGCCTGGGCAATAGCCCTCCTCTTCGGCGACACCTATGCAGGACTCATCGCAGCCATCATCCTGGTAGATATCGGACTGCAATGTCAGCAGCTCAGCAATCAGAGCGGCTGCCTGCAGGAGATTCCGCAGGCTTCCAACCGTGCCAACACCATCTTCATGACGACCTATTTCATCGGTGGTTCGCTCGGTACGTTCTGTGCCGGATACGTGTGGACTCAAGCCGACTGGCTGGGAGTCTGCATCGTAGGCATTTTCTTCGGCTTCATCTCCCTGATGATTTCACTGAGCAATAAGAAATAAGAAAAACAAAAAGAGATTATATTCCCAGCCAAACAGGAATATAATCTCTTTTTTATTTGATAGAGACTGAAACCGACATTTCTGCCGAGACTTCAACTACATCTTTTCCTCTCCATACATCTCTTTCCACCAGCTGCCATCATCCTGCAGCCACTTGGCAAACCATGCGAAGATGGTGTTCTGCCACTTGATGCGCTTTTCATAATCGATGATGTGGTGATCCTGACCATCTACCAAAACCATCGCCGTTGGACGGCCAAGGAGCTTCAAAGCCGTATAGAGCTGGATGCTCTCACCCACTGGCACGTTGTTATCGGCTGTTCCGTGCACGAAGAGCAATGGAGTATGAATCTTGTCAGCATTGTAGAGCGGACTCTGATCTACGAAGAGATGTTTGTTGGTCCAAGGATACTCGTTCGCCATGGAAACCTCGCTGTAGCTGTATCCCCAATAGCCTTCGCCCCAATAGCTGGTATGGTCGCTGATGCCGGCATGAGAAATAGCTGCGGCAAAGAGATCGGTCTTGGTCTGAAGATACTGAGTCATAAAGCCACCGTAGCTGGCGCCGATACAACCTATCTTCTTGCGGTTTACGAAACTATGCTCATCGCAGAAAGCCTGGGTGCTGGAGATAATATCCTCAGCCACTCCCTCGCCAGCAGTATCCACGTGACGGGCAGAGAACTTTTGACCGAAACCGGTGGCTCCGCTTGGGTTCACGACCAGAACCACATAACCCATCGCTGCATAGACATGATGAGGATAGCGGCTCTGGAACATACGGGTGGTAGGACTGCAACCACCATAGTAGTTCACCACCATCGGATACTTCTTGGAAGCATCGAAATGAGGTGGCAGATAGTAACGGCAGCAAAGAGTGTCGCCACGGGAATTCACGAAGTTCCAAGCCTTGCACTCGCCCAGCTCGATGTCTTTCAGCAGGCGGGCACTGAGATCATCTACGAGCAGCGACTTCTGTACCCTGGTGCTCATCTTGTAGAGTCGGTCAGCATTGGATGCACTCTGTCCTGAGAACGCCATTTCCGGAGCAGCCGCTGCGATGGAGAAGCTCTTGATGTTCTCCTCTGGAGTCTTGAGCAAAGTAAACTTGCCAGACTTAGGGTTCAGCTGGAAGAGATGCATGCAGTCTTTATCCTCGGCTGTAAAGTAAATATTGCCATCCACCTTGCTCCAATCCACGCTCTGCACGTTAGGATTGAAATTCTTGGTCATCGGGCGAACCTTCTTATCCGCCAGGTTCATCAGATAGAGCTGGGTGTCAACCATGCTAGGAGTCTGTCCCTCCTCCACATTCTTTCCAATTCCATCGAAAGCCTCAGGCGAACCGGTAACGAGAATACTCCTGCCGTCTGGCGAGAACTGGGCACTGTTCAGGAACTCACCCTTCTCTACCAGCGCCTCAACGCTCATATCGTTCAGATCGAGACGATAGAGGGAGTTGAGAGTAGTAGGACGCTTGGTAAGGCGCTCCTCGCTCTTGCCGATGAGCAGATAGCGGGAATCTGCGGAAATATCGTTGAGATAAACATTATGGTAGCCGAAGGTAAGCGGCTGGAGAATGCCTGAAGCCAGATCATACTTAGCCAGATAGCTGCGGGTTCTCCATCCTGGCTGACGGTCATCTGGTTCTTTTACATCGTACACCTGAGGGTCCTTCTTTCTGCCTTCTTCATAGAGCGTATAGATGAGCGATTTCTCATCAGGAGTAAACTGGAACCATCCCTCCGGAATGTTTGCCGCCAATACCTCTCGCCCCATATTCATCGGATTGATGTTAATCAGCTGAACTTCGCCATCAGCCTTTCCTTCGCCGGCAATGGAACTGTCGCTCGCCTTCTCGGTAAAATACAGTTTGTTAGTGCGAGGCATCCATCTTACACTTTCCTCGAAAGAAGCAACCACCTTGTTGGTCTGACAGTTTCTCAATTCATTGATGTTATGGTTCTTGCCCTGACGATCTACCCAAGTCTTGCTCACGATCATGAACTTGCCGTTTGGCGACATCTGAACGCCCGCATAGTTAGGCATGCAGATTACATCGTATATATTAAAGGTACGCTTGGTGCTGGCAGAAGATTCACCCACGCTCAGCTGCTTGCCGTCTGCCGCAGTAATGCTGATCTTGAAATCCTGATCAGCTTTCTTTTCTGAAGAAGATGATTTTTCTGATGCATTCTTTTTAGAAGCGGAAGCATCGGCAGATGAAGCGGTGAGGTACTTGATGACTACGGTATGAGTAGAAGGCATCAGGACAGTCTCCGCCTTATCGCCATTCACTTTCACCTGCTCACCATCCACAAAGAGGCGATACTGCTTCAATCCCTTCACCTCGATGGTAGCCTGGGTACGGCTGGTGTTCGAAATGGTGAACGAAGCCAGGTGGAGAGCATTCTGCCTGCTATCAGCCAGGAGCTGAGAAGCAGCCACCTCCTTACCATTATTCAATAAGGTAAACGAGAGCGGAGAGTCGAGCACACCCTCCATCGAGAATTTCTCACCCTTTACATTTACGCTATCCGCCATCCAAGGGGTAGCTATAGGATAAGGACCTGCATGTTTCAGCTTCTGCACTTCGATGGTCTCGGCAAAGGCAGAAAGCGATGTTCCGAGCGAAGCACAGAGTGCAGCACTAAACGTAAGAGCCCGGAGGCTCATTTTAGTTGATTTCATCATAACTGATTTATATTTTAACTCTTTATTTTCTATTTCGCTGCGAAATTACAAAATAAAGTTGAGATAAACGAATGAATGGCTTACATTTTATGCTTTTTGCAGGGTTTCTGATAAATTTATGTTATTTCAATGTTAAGGAAGGCTTTCTGATAGTTAATGTTGGGTTAAACCCCTCCCGGTGTCATTGTCTTTACAAAAGAATCTATTATCTTTGCATCGTCAAACAAACAAAAAGGCAAAAAGATAGTCAATAAAACAAGGATTTTCAAACACGAAGAATATGAATAAGAAAAATATGATTTTGATGAGCACTCTGCTCGTCTGCTCGCTCGAAAGTTTCGCACAGAGCGATGCTGAGGTCACAGATTCCCTCTGGAAAGATGTGGATCTCAACGCAGTTACCGTAGTTGCATCCAAACCACTGGTAAAAATGGAGACCGACAAGATGACCTACAATGTGCAGCAGGATGCTGACGCCAAGGCTTCTACCGTTCTCGATATGCTGCGCAAGGTGCCGATGGTTACCGTGGATGGACAAGATAACATTACCGTGAACGGTTCATCCAGCTTCAAGGTGTATGTGGACGGAAAACCCAACCCGATGTTCTCAGCCAACCCCTCGCAGATTTTCAAGGCAATGCCGGCTACCATGGTCAAGAACATTGAGGTAATCACCAATCCGGGAGCCAAGTATGATGCTGAAGGTACGGGAGGCGTGCTTAACATCGTACTCAACAAGCAAGCCGTGAACGGCGGCGGAGGCAGCGATCTCAGCAATGGCTATAATGGCAACATCAGTGCTGCAGCCGGCAACCAGACACAGCACATCTCCGCCTTCATTAGCGGACAGCAGGGCAAGCTCACTTACAGTGCCAACGGAATGTACAATCATCAGCGCATGGATGGAACCACCATCTCCTTCGACCGAATCCAGAAGGATGGAAGCACGATGAACTACTATCAGAATTCGGATATGAAGCAGCCGTTCTCCATGGGCAACATCAGCCTGAGCTACGAACTCGATTCACTGAGTAACATCAGTGCCACGGCTGGTCTGACCACCTTCAGCCAGAAGATTACGGGTCACCCACTCACAAAGATGGTAGGCGGAATCTACGGCAAGGGGTTCGAATACGGCAATGAGATGAAGCAGGATATGGGCAACACCTCCTTCAACGGAAGTCTCGATTATCAGCGATTCTTCAACAAGGAGCGCACGAACTATCTCATTCTCAGCTATCTCTTCAGCACCAACCCTTCTCACACCGACAACTATACGTTCTACGACGATATCAGTCATGTGACGGCTCTCCAGCTCCACGATCTTCTCTCGAAGAGCAAGACACGCGGCACGGAACATACATTCCAGGCAGACTTCACCCATTCGCTCAGCGCCACCCAGCGCCTGAACTTCGGAGCCAAGTATATTGCCCGCATCAACAAGAGCGACTCCCGCTACTACGACGTAGCAGCTGACAAAAGCGAAACGCTGAATCCTGCCAACAGCATGGAGTATAAGAACACCCAGAACATCCTGGCTGCCTATGCTGAATGGAAAGGAAACTTCGGAAAGATTGGAACCATGCTGGGAACCCGATACGAACAGACCTGGGAGAAAGTGAAATTCGAGCAGGGCAAGGGCGACAACTTCGACAAAAACTACGGCAACTTAGTGCCAAGCGCCAGCCTCTCCTACAGCATCACTCCTGGAGTGAATCTCGGTGTGAACTACAGCATGAGAATCACCCGTCCGGGAATCACCTATCTCAACCCGTATGTAGATCGCAGTAATCCTACCGCCATCAGCTATGGTAATACAGACCTCGACGTGGTGAAGTCGCATCAGTTGAACATGGTGTTCAATTATTACAACCCAAGATTCATCCTGAGCACGACTCTGGGCTACGGATTCTGCAACAACCAGATAGAGCAGTATTCGTTCATCGATGCAGACAACCTGCTCAACACCACCTACGGCAATGTTTCGAAGACTCGCAACGCCAGCCTGAATGTCTTTGCCAACTGGCTGGTGTTCAAGAAGACGAGATTGATGCTGAACGAGAGTCTGAGCTACAACGATCTGCGCAGCGAGGTCCTGGGATGGAAGAACCATGGCTGGAACAGCAGTACGATGCTCAATCTGCAACAGACTCTGCCTTGGGAGCTGCAATGGACGATAGGAAGCATCGTTCAGAGCAAGCAGCAAAACCTGCAGGGCTATCAGAGCGGAATGGCTTTCTTCTACTCCACCCTCTCCAAATCCATCGTCAAGGATAAGCTGGACTTGAGTCTGATGTTCCTCACATCAACCGACGACAAGCTCAACATCAAGCAGAAGACTGTGGGTTCAGACTATGTGCAGAATATGACGGTGAAGGTGCCTCTGCGCCAGATCAGTCTCACTCTTACCTGGAAATTCGGCAACACCAAAAAGCAATTCCAGCAGGCGAAATCCAACATCAAGAACGATTTCCAGGAAGAAAAGCAAGGAATCCAGACGGGTGGTATGAATGGAAACTAACCAGGCAAGGAATCATTGGAAACATAGAATAGAATAAACAATACTCTCTCTCAAACGAGTTGCAATGCATAAAAAAGCATTCGCAACTCGTTTTTTTTATGCAATCTATTGTCTATTTGATTTCTTTTTTGTACTTTTGCAAACAAAATATCACATAAAATCATAAAAGAATGAAGAAACAAACGCAAGCCATTCATTTGGAATACGAGCGCCGCGATGCTTACGATTCGCTGAGCGTTCCAGTATATAACACCCTTGCCTATGAATTCGACAATGCAGCCGTCATGGCGGAAGCATTCACCGACAAGATCAAGGCACCTGATTACTCCCGAGTGGAGAATCCTACGGTAACCAACCTGGAGCGCCGAGTGGCAGCCCTCACCGATGCAGCCCACGCCACAGCCTTCAATTCAGGAATGGCGGCAATCAGCAACACTTTCATGTCCTTGGCTGCACAAGACAAGAACATCGTTACCTCGAAGCATCTCTTCGGCAACACCTACGCCCTGCTCGTTGCTTCCCTGCGCCGATTTGGCGTAAAGGTACGTTTGCGCGACCTGACCAATATAGAGGAGGTACGTGAAGCCATCGACGACGACACCTGCTGCGTCTTCCTGGAAATCCTGACCAACCCACAGTTGGAGGTTGCCGATCTGAAAGCCATTTCGGAGGTGGCTCACGAAAAGAATGTTCCGCTGGTAGTGGATTCTACCGTGATTCCTTTCACACA
>JAIINY010000155.1:0-6969 GCA_022741625.1 Prevotella sp.
TACCTGTACTTCCTTTGCGTTCTCAGCCTCAACTGTAGAACGGAATACGAAACGACCGATACGGCCAAATCCGTTAATACCAATCTTAATCATTGTTCTAATATTTAAATTAAAAGTTTAAAAATTATATCTTTTAAGCTATCAAGCGAATCCGAAGGAGCTGATAACACCTTTTTTCATCCCTATCAAGCATTTTTTCTTCTTTTCGAGCGCAAAGATACAAAAAATTTTCTAACTTTGCACACGAATAGAGTATTAAATAAGTTAAAAAAGGCCTCAAGAAGTCTAATATTACCTTTTTTTAGCACCTTAAGATGCCATACTGACAACTCTATATAGCAAAATGCAATTGTTGAAAGGTAGTAGAAGATGGCAACGGAAGGTAAGAAGAAAGTTGCGCAAGAAACATACACCTTATTATAATAAAGGAAGAAAAGCTTCATCGCACACAGAAAAGCGAAAAAGGGATTGTATCAAGGGAAGTATTAATCAGTATAAACATTAAAGACTATGGGTAAATTTTTGAATGAATTCAAGCAATTCGCCATGCGTGGCAACGTGCTCGACATGGCTGTCGGTGTAATCATCGGTGGTGCTTTCGGCAAGATCGTAAGTTCTGTAGTAGATGACATCATCATGCCTCCTATCGGATGGCTCATTGGTGGCGTCAACTTCTCCGACCTCAAAGTCACTCTTCCATCAATAGAGGTGATTGGCGGTGAGAAACTTCAGGCGGCAACCATCAATTATGGCAATTTTCTCCAGACCACTCTCGACTTCCTCATCGTTGCCTTCTGTGTATTCATGCTCATCAAGGTAGTGAACAAGGTTACCGCCAAGAAGGAGGAAGAGAAGCCTGCTGAAGATCCTAAGGCTCCAGAGCCTACTCAGGAAGAGAAGCTTCTGGCAGAGATCAGAGATTTGCTGAAAGAGCAGAAGGGATAACCACAGTTTTTCATTGCAGAATAAAAAAAGGAGACAGGAATGAGAGGATTTGAATACCACTATCAAGACTTGAGAAGAATTCTATCCAAGCCCTTCCTGCCCCTCCTTAACCAAAAATATATTTTCCCTTAAGGTTTTTTATTTTTTTCCTTAAGGGAAAATATATTTTTCTTTAAGGGGGAAAATACTATATATAAATAAGGTATAAAAGAAAAAGAGCCACAACAACTCCCCTACTTTTGAAAAAAACACACATTTTTTCACGTTTATTAGAAAATACTTTCATTTTTTCTTGCTGATTACATATTTTTTTTGTAGCTTTGCCCTCGAATAAAAACTTAAGTTGAGATTCTAAATCTTAACTAAACATCAACTCTTAACATAAAACAATATGAGTAAGAACATGAAACCTAAAGACCCAATGAAGACAGCGTTGCTGATTTGTGCGCTGACTTCTATGTCTCCTGCGTTTGCAAATGGTACTATGGCAAAAGCTGACAACTTGAGCCGCCCTACCACCAGCATCCAACAGCAGAAGAAAGTAGCAACAGGACGTGTTGTTGACAACCAAGGTGAACCACTTATCGGTGTTACCGTAATGGAAGTTGGCACGTCCAATGGAACAGTAACCGACCTAGATGGAAATTTCTCTCTCAATCTGAAAGACCCTAATGGCAAGATTACAATTTCCTACATTGGCTTCAATCCACAGACTCTTACAGCAGCAAGCAACATGCAGATTACAATGAAGTCTGAAGACAAGGAACTCAATGAGGTTGTAGTTGTAGGTTATGGTACACAGAAAAAGGTGAACCTCACCGGTTCTGTATCTTCAGTAGATAGCAAGGCATTGGAGAACCGCCCTATACAGAATTTACAGAGTGGTCTCCAGGGTATGATGCCTGGTGTTACCATCTCCGGTACCAATGGTGCTCCTGGTATGGACTCAGGTAGTATCAACGTACGTGGAGTGGGAACCCTCAACTCTTCTTCTCCTTATATTTTGATTGATGGCGTTGAGGCGGGCACCATGAGCAGCCTCGATCCTAATGATATTGAGAGCATCTCTGTATTGAAGGATGCAGCTTCTGCTGCCATCTATGGTTCCAAGGCGGCCAATGGCGTTATCCTTATCACTACTAAACGTGGTAAGAGCGGTAAGCCTCAAGTCTCTTATAGTGGTTATGTGAGTGTACAGAATCCAACCAGCTTGATTGACCGCTTGGATTCTTACGAATATGCCCATATGCTGAATGATGCGCTCGAAAGCGAGGGCAAAGCGAAGAAATTTACCACAGAAGAGGAAATCAATGCACTCCCTAATACCGATTGGTACGACCTGGCTTACAAAACAGGTTCATTGCAGCACCACAACGTAAGCGTAAACGGTGGAACAGAGAGCGTAAACTATCTGGCATCTGTAGGTTATCTGAAGCAGTCGGGTATCTTGCCTAATGCTGGTCGTGAACAGATAAACGGCCGTACAAACCTGGAGATGAAGATCAACAGCCGCCTTACAGCTCGCCTGAATCTCGCTTATATCAAGAATGATTATACCGACCCATCTTCAGCATACGCAGGTGGCAGTTCTGACCAGATTATCCGTCAGCTCAACTTGATTTCACCATGGATTACCGCTCGTTATGACGATGGTACATGGGGAACCGTTTCTGACGGTAGCCCTATTGCATGGCTCGACAACGATCTGAAGGTATATCGCCGCAACACCAACTTTACAGGTCTCTTCGGAGTTGACTACAAGATCATCAATGGCTTGACTGCTAAGTTGAGTGCATCTTATGTAAACGACAACCAGAACTACGACTACTTCCAGAAGTTCTTCGTTTACAATGCGAACAAGAAGACCGATCCAAATTTCCACGATGAACGAGTATATAAGTGGGAGCGCAAAACCTTCGAAGCATTGCTGAACTACAACAAGACCTTCGGACAGCATACCATTGGGGCTTTGGCAGGATGGCATGCAGAGGCTTACGACTATAAGTATTGGTACACTTACCGCAAAAACTTCCCTAATAATAGTGTTACCGATATCAATGCCGGTGATGTATCTACCCAGCAGGCACAGGGAAATACCCGTGAGTTGAATATGCTTTCATGGTTTGGTCGTATAAACTATGACTTCGCAGGCCGTTATCTTTTCGAGGCAAATCTCCGTGCTGATGCATCCAGCCGTTTCGCAGACGGTCATCGTTGGGGTTACTTCCCTTCATTCTCTGCAGGATGGCGTGTGAGCGAGGAAGCTTTCATGGAGGGTACCAAGTCTTGGCTCTCTAACTTCAAGATTCGCGGATCTTGGGGTCAGTTGGGTAACCAGGAGGCTTTGAGCGACTACTATCCAGCCATCAATACATACAACATCAACGCCAAGTATGCATTCGATGGCAAGGTAACATCTGGATACTATCAGAGTTCCTACAAGATCAACACCATCACATGGGAGAAGGCCACAACTTGGGGTGTAGGTGTTGACTTAGGGTTCCTCGATAACAAGATTACCGCATCTGTTGATTACTATAATCGTCTTACAGATGGCATCTTGATTTCTGTAGATGCTCCTTACGAGTTCGCTTTGGGTAGCTACCTTGACAATGTGGGCAAGATGCGTAACCAGGGTGTCGAAATGAGCCTCAACTACAACGATAAGTTTGGTGAGGTGAAAGTAGGCGCAGGCTTGAATGTTGCATACAACAAGAACAAAATCGAAAGCATGCCTGGCAAGGGATACGTAGGTACAGGCTATAACCAGCGCAACGCTACGGGGCAGGAGTTCAACAGCTACTATGTATATAAGGCTGACGGATTCTTCCAGTCTGATAAAGAAGCACAGGAGTATATGGACTTCTACTGGCCAGCAGACGGTTCAAAGGGTGCTAATCCTTTCGGTGGTGGTAAATTCAAGGCAGGTGACCTGAAGTATGCCGACATCAATGGTGATGGCAAGATTGATCCAGAGAACGATCGTTTCTACGCAGGTAGTTCTGTTCCTCGCTGGACATTCGGTTTGAACCTGAACGCTGCTTGGAAGGGTTTCGACCTCTCTCTGTTCTTCAACGGACAGTTTAAGGCTTACCGCTACTTTGATGCATACGAGGTAGAGGGTGCTTTTGTAGGCGACAGCTCTCACCCGGCAACCATCTGGAGAGACTCTTGGACTTACAACAAGTCAAATCCTAAGATGCCACGATTGTTTACTGACACAAACTCACCTAGTTCTTCCCGTCAGGTGGTTTCTACATTCTGGCTCAAGAATGTATCTTACTGCCGTTTGAAGAACTTGCAGTTGGGTTATACACTTCCTAAATCGGCACTTGAATTCCTTCATGTCAACAAGGTACGTGTTTACTACTCTTGCGAGAACTTGTTCACAATCGACAATCTCGACATCAACGTGGATCCAGAGGCAACCAGTCAGCGACTCAGCTCTTATCCATTGCTTCGCACTCACTCATTCGGTTTGAGCGTAACATTCTAATAACTTAAAAAAAGGATATTATCATGAGAAATCTTAAAAAATATATATTCATCGGCATGACCGCCCTCTTGGCAACTTCATGCTCCGATTTCCTCGATACAGCCCCAAAGGATGCCCTTTCACCTACCAGCACCTGGCAGACGCAGGAAGACGCAGACAAGTTTCTTATTGGCTGTTACAACAACTGGCAAGACCAATACGACTCAGGTTGGGGTTGGGATGGTTTTCTCCTATATTGGGATGGTACAAGTGACTTCGGTTACGACCAGTTCGCTCATGAGGGTTATACTGCTATCGGTAATGGTACCTTAACCGCATCCAGCGGTAGAGACTGGTACGACTTCTCGCGCATCCGCCGAGTCAACGAGTTATTGGCTAACATAGATAAGTGTAACATGACTGAAGCTGCCAAGAAGGATATCAAGGCTCAGGCTCGCTGGATTCGTGCTTACCGCTACTTCCTGATGAACTGGAACTATGGTGGTGTGCCTCTCATCAAAAGCTATGCTACAGCAGAGGAAGCAATGGTTCCACGTAATAGCGAAAAGGAAGTAAAGGATTATATTGAGAAGGAACTCGATGAGCTGGTAAAAGATATCAACGTGACTCCTGCAGCTCGCGGTCGCATCGCCAAGGGTGCAGCTCTGGCTCTCCGTATGCGAGAGGCTCTCTATTATGGAGACTATGCTACAGCTAAAGATCGTGCAGAGCAGATCATTGCATTGAACCAGTATGAGTTGGACAACAACTATGCAAACCTGTTCAATGTAGCGGGGCAGGATTCCAAGGAAATTATCCTTGCAGTACAGGCGGTTGCGAACGACTATAAGAACGACGTTATTGGTCGTATGTACAATAATGCTGATGGTGGATGGTCTTCTATCGTTCCTAGCTACGGCTTGATCGATACTTACGAAATGGCAAACGGTTTGACCAAGGACGAGCCGGGTTCAGGCTATGATCCAGCTCACCCATTCAACAACCGCGACCCTCGTATGGCTATGACTGTCATCTATCCTGGTTGTGATTATATCAATGGCAATGGTCAGGAGGCTATCTTCAATACGCTCGACAAAACGATTGATGGAGCAGCAAATGCCAACTATTATCTTGCTGCCAACAACAGTTCAAAGACAGGTCTAACCTGGGGTAAGTACTTGGCACCAATGAATCAGTATGCTGATATTTGGAATACCACATGCCAGCCTATCGTCTTCCGTTATGCAGAAGTATTGCTTACTTACTGCGAGGCAGAGAATGAACTGAACGGTCCTTCTGCTCAGGTTTACACTTACCTGAATATGATTCGTAACCGTGTAGGTATGCCTAATGTGGACGAAGCTAAGTACAATACCAAGGAGAAGCTCCGCGAGTTGATTCGCCGTGAGCGTGGTGTAGAGTTCGCAGGTGAGGGTATCCGCCGTGCAGATATCCTGCGCTGGAAGGATGCCAGCGGCAAGATGTTGGCAGAGACCTTGCTGAACTGCACATTGGAGCGCCAGGTAGGTACTGTAAGCATGGATAAGTCTGTAGCTCCTGGTATGCGTGCCACTATCAATGTAAATGCTACTGCAGCTGACAAGAAGATAGAGGATCGTGTATTCAAGACAACCAACCGTTATCTCCCTATCCCACAGAGTGCACGTGATGCCAATCCAAAATTGACGCAGAACAACGGTTACTAAAAACAAAAAGTACTGGGAACATTACTTAGAAAGTACTCAGTACTCATCAATAAAAAAAGACCACCATCTGAGTTGAATCACAAACTCAAATGGTGGTCTTTTTATATATATCATTTCCACTCTTAAAACATGGAATCATTCCCATTCTTTAACGTGGAATTATTCCCACTCGATTGTCGAAGGTGGTTTTGAAGAGATATCATAGCAAACGCGGTTAACGCCCTTTACCTTGTTGATGATCTCATTACTTACCTTAGCCATGAAGTCGTATGGAAGATGAGCCCAGTCGGCAGTCATCGCATCAGTACTTGTTACGGCACGCAAGGCAACAGGGTGCTCGTATGTACGCTCATCACCCATTACACCTACCGAACGGACGGTAGAAAGCAATACGGTACCAGCCTGCCAGATCTGATCGTAGAGAGAAACCTCGATCTCGCCATTCTGCATGTCAGCAGGAACACCGGCAGCCAAGACGCGGCGAGCTTCCTCACCACTCAACTTCACCTTATACTCACGCAAACCACGGATATAGATATCATCAGCATCCTGAAGAATGCGTACCTTCTCTGGAGTGATATCACCCAAGATACGAACAGCCAAACCAGGACCAGGGAATGGATGGCGGGTAATCAGATGCTCAGGCATACCCATAGAGCGACCTACTCGACGAACCTCGTCTTTGAACAACCACTTCAGAGGCTCGCACAACTGAAGGTTCATCTCCTTAGGAAGACCACCTACATTGTGATGGCTCTTGATCACCTTACCGGTGATGTTCAAACTCTCGATACGGTCTGGATAGATAGTACCCTGAGCCAACCACTTGGCACCAGTCTGCTT
>JAIINY010000156.1:0-6940 GCA_022741625.1 Prevotella sp.
CAAGCTCAACAAACGACTGGCGAGAAGGAGAGGAGAACGCTTGCGCGACTATCTCAGGGAGATGCTGAATCTGCCAGACAGCGTCTTCACGGTCTCCTCTGCGGGAGAAGACTGGGAAGGACTTGCCCTGAAGATACAGAAAGAAAATGCGCCGTGGAGCCGGAAAGCCCTCTACATCATTCGGAACACCCCCGAATGGATCGTAAGAAACGGAAAGGTTGTAGATGGAAGAAAACGACAGCTCCAGAACCTCGATGGCGGAAAGGCATGGAAATACATGCTCGCCAACCACTTCGACAGCCTCCGATCCGGAGCACTCGTGGTTTGCGAAATCCGACACATTGTACCATCTGTCAGTCCGACAGATACCCTCACATTGATTCAGAATCAGCAAGGCAGCGAACAGGATTCGCTCCAGCAGAAGGATGCCCGGGATACAGCTTCCCAGCTACAGGTATATCCAGGCGGGAATGCAGCCGAAGCCGAAAATGCAGCCCATGCATCCGGCAGAGACTCCTACTACGCCCTGAAGACCAACCTGCTCTATGATGCCTTCCTCGTGCCGAACCTCGGCATCGAGACCAGCATCGGCAGGGGATGGACCCTCGGTGCCAGCGGAATGCTCGCCTGGTGGAGCAAGGATGCCAGCCACAAATACTGGAGAATCTACGGTGGAGAAATGGAAATCAGAAAGTATTTCGGCAGGAAAGCCAAGGAAAAGCCGATGCAGGGACATCACATCTCCCTCTACGGCCAGTTCCTCACCTATGATATCGAAAACGGTGGCACCGGTCATCAGAGTAAGAAGACCTACGGAGCAGGAATGGAGTACGGATACTCACTGCCGATAGGAAGACGCCTGAACCTCGACTTCGGACTGGGCGTGGGATACATCAAGTCCCACTACAAGACCTATGAGCCGAAAGACGGATGCTACGTATATGAGGCAACCCGCAACCGTACCTGGATAGGACCTACCCGCGGCGAAGTATCACTGGTATGGCTCCTCGGCAACGGAAACACCAATAGCAAGAAAGGAGGTAAGAAATGACTAGAATAACTAGTATGACAGAGTTAAGACAATCAATGATCCTATTCTTCCGCGTAATCGTCTGCGCAGCCTTCTTGCTGATGATGGCAGAACTGCTCTCATCCTGCGAGCACAAGGACCTCTGCTACGACCATCCCCACCGTCAGAACGTGGAAGTGATGTTCGACTGGAGCGCCGATCCCGATGCCAATCCAGCCACCATGAGCCTCTATCTCTATCCCGAGGAGGGAGGCGATCCCATCAGATACGAGTTCACCGACAAGAACGGCGGAAACATCTCAGTGGCAGCAGGCACCTACAGGGCAATCTGCGTAAACAGCGACAAGGAAACCCACCGCATCCTCGGCAAGGAGCACTTCGAAACCTTCCAGGTAACATCAGCCGAAACCCGAGCCCTGCAGGGACTCCTCGCCACCATGGCAGGAGCCGCACCGATGGGACGAGGCACCGAGAAGGAAAGAATGATGCAGCAGCCGGAAATGCTCTGGAGCAGTCATGCCGACCGCATCGTAGTGAAGCCAGCCGGAGAGAAGACCGTCATCAAGATGAAGCCGGAGCCGAGAGTCAAGCAGTGTACGGTGGAAATCAAGAACGTGGAGAACATCAACGGAGTGAAGGCGATGAGTGCCAGCGTATCGGGTATGGCGGGTGGATGGCTCGCCGGTCTCGACCAGCTCTCGGATGAGAAGGTAACCATGCCGTTCGTAGCCGAAGCCGATGCTGCCAATAAGATGGTAAAAGGCAGTCTCACCCTCTTCGGTCACTGTCCGGTACAGCCCAACAAGCACATCCTGATGGTCTATGCGCAGCTCACCGACGGCACCAACTGGTATTACGAGAAGGATGTAACCGACCAGGTGCATGATAAGAATCAGAAAGACGATACTCACATCAAGATAGAGTTGGAGCAGCTTCCATTGCCGAAGCCAGCCCCAGGCACCGATGGTGGTCTTCAGCCGAGCGTAAGCAAATGGAATGAGATATACATAGATATCAAAATGTAGAATAGAATATCGTTAATAAAGATAAGAATATCATTAATAAGGATATTATCTATCATTAATAAGATATAAAAAACATAGTATTAATTAAAAAAGTATCAATTATGAAAAAAGCGTTTTACATGATGGCAGCTGCTGCCATCGCCCTCTCTTCTTGCTCTTCAGAGGAGACCACAGATGTTGCGAAGAGCTCAAATATTACTTTCCGTAGTGCCGTAGGTTTCAACACCCGTGGTATTGAGATGACCAACGCAGATGGTTATAAGATGACTAAGATGACCGTCAGTGCCTTCGATGAAAGCGGAGCTGAATTTTTCAAGAACTACGTGTTTAATGAAACAAATGGTGAGTTTACTTCTTCAGAACATCCATCATGGCCAAATCATGGTAGCCTTAACTTTGTTGCTTATTCTCATTCTGGTGGTGACTGGACAGGTGCTGCTCCTGTCTTGAAAAAAGATGGAGCTACAATTGCTGCATTTTCACCTAAATCAGAAATTGGAGAACAGTTGGATGTTGTCTTTGCTCAGGGAACAGGTAACAAGACTGATAATGAATCTAATGGATTATTGCTGAATTTTGATCACATTCTTTCTCAGATTAAGATTAAAGCTAAGCATTCTTCTGATACTTATACTTATAAGATTAAGGGTATCCGTATTGCCTATGTTGGCGGTTCTGCAGATTATACTTTCAATCCTGCAAAAACTGATGCAACGAGACATTCTTGGACTGCTCCTGCTGCAAAAAATGTAGTATATGAAAAGGTATTTGACCAGGCTGTTACTCTTACAAAAGACGCTACTGTTGATTTGACAGATAAGTGTAATGCAGATGGCAAAGTGGGTGGTGCGATGCTTATCCCTCAGACTCTTACAGTATGGAATGGAACTGATGTTATTACAAACCAAGCTAACGATTTCTCAGGTAAGGCATACATCTCTCTCTTGATTAATGTAAAACGAGGTACTACAAGCATCTATCCATCTGGCGATACTGATGGTTCTAAGTTTGGTTGGGCAGCTGTAGCTATCCCAGTTGATGCTGATCAGACAACAGCTTCATGGGTAGCAGGTAACAAGTACATTTACACTCTTAATCTGACAAATGGTTGTGGTCGGGTAGATCCTGTTGATCCTGGTACTGATGTTAATCCTGGTGGTGCAGATACTAGCAAGCCTAAGGATCCAAACAAGGGTGATAAGATCTTCGGTAAGGAAATCAAGTTCACAGTTAAAGTCGTAGACTGGAAGCCTACACCTGGTGAGAACGGTACAAACATTCCGATGTAATCCCCTCACATTACATTCACAATAAAAAATCAAATTCAAGGAATTGGAGATTCCCTCTCACGTGATGTTGAGCTTCGGAATTCTCCAATTCCTTTAACTCCAAAAAATGGCGTAAGAAAAAGAATAAAAAGAAACCATTATGATGAAGAAAACTTATAAAAGCAGTTTATTGGCACTCAGTGTACTCGCATCCTTTACGTCATGTTCAGAAAGCGAATCACTGCAGCAAGCCAATCTATCAAAAGATAAAATCACGTTTCATGCAACGCTCGACAACAGCTGGAAACCCCTGTCTCCCGCTTCCTCTTCCCGTGCTGCCATAGCTGCTGCCACCGAGAAGGGTCCCATCGTCGTGCTAACTCCTTTCGGAAAACCCCTCTATCTCCATTCGGTAGTGCAGGATGGCATCCATATCTGGAGCAAGGAAGGAAAACCCATCACCCGTTCCGGCGCACCCCTGGAAGACGTAGAGCACGAAAGGGTAGCGCAGACGCGTGGAACAATGAGTACAAAAATAGGTGATTATGGTAGCTTTGGCGTAACTGCTATTTATAAGGAAGGAGAAAATAATGTTCTGTTATTGGATAATGCAGAAGCCGAGAAAACAGATGGTGAATTTTGGGGATTCACAAACAATAGTAATGCAAGGTGGCCGATAGGTTCCACCGTGTCTTTTCATGCATACGCTCCTCATAGCTCTGCAGATAAGAGCATGTTGACCTATGGTGTTGATAAGGATAATGTTCAGACACAAATTACCTATACTGCATCAACTACAGCAGATGATATCATCAATCAGCCAGACTTGATCGTTGCAACCAATACCGGTTCTCGTCAGCTTTCGGATGCAGATGATGCTGTACAATTGGATTTCTATCATGCCCTTACAGCCGTATCTTTCGCTATCGATAAGGATTTGGCAGATGTTGTAGGTCAGGGAGGAAAGATGACAAGCGTAACTCTGAAAGGTATCCCTAACAAGGGCAACTGTAATCTTTCAGTATCAGCAACGGCTAATGTGCCAACAGCTGCTTGGACAATGGTGAATGGAACAGGTGAATATACCTTTGATTTATCAAATGCGAATATAGTTGTCGGTGATAAAGACCAGGCGCTCACATCAGACAATCAAACCTTGATGATGATTCCTCAGACTTTGCCTGAGGGTGCTGAGTTGTGCTTCAATTTGGATATGAATGGAACAACTCAGGAATGGAAAGTGCCACTCAAGGGGCAGGTATGGGAGGCTGGTAAATCCATCATCTATAAGCTTTCTTCCAACTCTATCAATATGTTGGATGATGCGAAGATAGTATATCCTGATACATGGACAGCTCATTCCTTTCCAAAGACATCATTCGGAGAGAACGACGTAGTAGGTCTTTACATAGTAAATAAATTCAATCAGATAGTTGCTGAAAATGTGCAGCTTACAAAAACGAAAGGAGCAGATAATACATTTGCGTGGAAGACGAAAGACAACAAGAATTTCTCGTTCTCGGCAGATAACAAGTATTTCTTCTACTATCCATATAGCTCAAACCAGCAAAATGTAAATATAAACGCCGATACTGCCGAAGATTTCTTTAAAGATAAGATTGACAATCTGGAGATAAGCAGCAATCAAAAAAGTTTTGAAGCAACCCAATCGGCTGATTTTCAGGTAGGAAAAGGTCTATTCGATGCTAGCGGAATATTAACAGCTCAAATGAAACATCAGGTAGGTTTGGCGGTTCTGCATATGCTAGGTTCTCAAAATGGAACCGTAAGATTCAATAAAGATTCTTATAAGTACTTCTATGGTGAAAAAGGGGCAAGACCTGTAAAGGGTCAAGATTATTCTGATTTTGCGACTATTGGTTCCACGTATTACCCATCACTGGAATTTAACGATAACATTCCATATAACAACGGATTGAGTGCAGGAAATACATATTACAGCTGCTATTTTGTTGTTCCGTTTGGAAAGACTGTAAAATTTAAAGCTGAAGCAGATCCAAAGGAAAGCAGGATTAACAATGCGTGGGGAAAACTTCAGGACATTAGTCTTGCACCTACTCGTGAAAACCCTGTAGTTAAAGAAAATGTTGAATGTGATGTTCCTTTTCAAAAGATTGTACATGAATACAATACCCAAAAATCTGTGCATGTATTTGAAACCCCTGAAATAACAGAGTATCAATTAGAATGTTGGGGGGCGAAAGGACAAAGTAAAAACGGTGGTGTAGTTGCTAATGCCGGTTATTCTTCAGGATTTTGGACGGCCACTGGCATAAAACAAAAGCTTTATATCTGTTGTGGTGATATGTCCGGATATAATAATGGTAGAAGTAAAGGTCTTAACTATGATGCCGGAGCTTGGGGAGGAGGTGGTACCCATGTTGCTACCGGTTTGATTGGAAACGGAGAAACATATAATTATAATGGAAACCGAGATCAGCTTTTACTTGTTGCTGGTGGATCTGGAGGTTCTGCAGTAAACGGCAAATCCTCGGGAGCTGGTGGTGGAGCTTCAGGAGCAGATGGAGCAGGAGCAAATATTTTTGGCCATGGTAAAGCAAAAGGCGGAACACAAGCAGCACCGGGACACAATTCGCCTATAGTTGTTGACGTTAAAAATGATGCGCAATTCGGAATCGGGGGGTATACATATACCTATAATCCAGGCTATGGATCACAAGGAGGTGGTGGCTATAATGGTGGAGGAGGAGGACCATCCGCAATAACTGGCGCAGGTGGCTGTGGCTTCTTTAATACAAAATTACGCAATGGAGCAACTCAGACCAACATCGCTGGCCCTCAAACGACGGGCGTTTGTAGGATTACTTGGACTTATCATCGTCCAGCTACGCTTAAATAGTGCCTGATTTGCCTTTCCTCCGTTAGCACTAGAAGCATCCGTAGCGCCGGATATTCTGCTGCGCCGGATATGCCCTTTCCCCCGTTAGGCGTTCCGGCGGATTTGCAATCCGCCGTCAAAAAATGACCTAACCTCTTTATGCTCTGGGGATATGTTATCCCCAACCCCCAGGCAGCGGCCAGCATATCGATGGGATAGGGGGATTACAAATCCGTAGCGCTGGATATGCCTATCCTCCGTTAGGCGTCCCGGCGGATTTGCAATCCGCCGTCAAAAAATGACCTAACCATTTTATGCTCTGGGGATATGTTATCCACAGCACCCAGGCACTAGCCGGCATATTGATGGGATAGGGGGATTACCGAAAACGAAATATAGCTTAGCACGTAATAAATGCATATCCCGAGGGCACCAGATCCGCCCTCGGGGTAAGAACGGAAGAAATTCATTTCATAGAATGCGCATGAAAATGCCGCGCCTCGGCGGAAGTTATGTCGCCGCCGGGGCGTTTTCTAAAAAGACAGTTCGAGATATAATAGGTAGGCTAGCAATAGCCTGTGGTAAATAATCGCAAGAATTAGAGTCTATTGATTGCGGGTGTATGTGAATATGCCTCCTTCATATATAAGAAAGCAGATTAATGTGTGTAGAATCTGCAAGATTAATTTTATAGTTTTAATAAGTAGGTTGTACAGTGGTACATCTATTACATCTTTTACTTATAATGATCCCTGCC
>JAIINY010000003.1:0-30059 GCA_022741625.1 Prevotella sp.
GAGAGTCTGAATCTCGTGGTTTCATCGTTCTGCGATGCCTTTATGAGCGAGGGCGACGAGGTGATTATCTCTACCATGGAGCATCACTCCAATATTGTGCCTTGGCAGTTGCAGGCTGCCAAGAAGGGAATCGCCATCCGAGTAATCCCTATCAACGATAAAGGTGAGATTAACCTCGATGAATTCGCCAATTTATTTACCGAACGCACCAAAATCGTGAGCATTGCCCAGGTGAGCAACGTGCTCGGTACGGTGAATCCGGTAAAAGAGATGATAAAGATAGCTCATGAGCACGATGTGCCTGTCATGGTGGATGGCGCTCAGAGTACTCCTCACTTCGCTGTGGACGTACAGGATATGGATTGCGATTTCTTCGCTTTCAGCGGACATAAGATTTATGGTCCTACCGGTATCGGTGTGCTTTACGGCAAGGAAGAATGGCTCGACAAGTTGCCTCCTTATCAGGGCGGTGGCGAAATGATTGAGAGCGTAAGTTTCGAAAAGACTACTTTCGAGAAGTTACCTTTCAAGTTCGAGGCTGGTACTCCTGATTATGTAGCTACCCACGGTCTGGCAAAAGCCATCGATTATGTTTCTGCGCTCGGCATGGATAACATTGCCAAGCACGAGCAGGAACTCACCCGTTACTGCATGGAGCAGATGCGAACCATCGATGGAATCAGGCTTTTTGGTGAACAGGAGGGCAAAGATGCCGTTGTCAGCTTCTTGGTTGGTGATATTCATCACATGGATATGGGCACCTTGCTCGACCGTCTGGGCATCGCCGTTCGTACCGGTCATCACTGTGCTCAGCCTTTGATGGACCGCTACGGCATTCTCGGCACTGTTCGTGCCAGCTTTGCCCTGTACAATACCAAGGAAGAGGTTGATGCGCTGGTAGCTGGTGTAAAGCGTGTGGCTATGATGTTCTAAGAAATAAAATATTTTGATATATATATTATATTAGGGTGTGTCGATAGGCACACCCTTTTTTGTTTTATACATGGTCTTGCCTATATGAATAGATATGTATGCTAATGTACGATAGTATATTGCTAAGTCCCGATGAAAAGGCTAACTTTGCACCGACAAATAAACTTAAAAACCGGAAAATGGAGAAAACGTTATTAAGTGTACTTCTGTTGTTCTCTTTGAGCTTGACAGCTCAGAACATCAACAGAAAACTAGTGGTAAAGAGAAACAACCCTCATGTTGAGTCGATGGATTCGCTGAATTCATTGTCTGTAGGCAATGGCGGGTTTGCAATGACTGTGGATGGAACGGGTTTACAGTCTTTTCCTAAGTCATATTCCAAGGGAGTACCTCTTGGAACAATGAGTGATTGGGGCTGGCATTCTTTTGCCAATCCTGAGAATTATCAACCAGAGGAAAGCTGGCGTTATTATGATTTTGGCAGAGGCCGTAAGGAACCTTATGCCATACAGGTAAAGGACAACAAACGAGCCAAGGCAGCTGGCGACTGGTATCGCGTAAACCCTCATCGTCTGCATTTGGGTACATTGGGATTGTCGCTGGGTGCAGATCCTAAGCAGATCAAGCAGATAGACCAGACACTGAATATGTGGGAAGGTATGATCAAGAGCAGCTTTATATATAAAGGTAAGGCTTACCAAGTGGAAACAACCTGCGACCCTGTTCTCGATATGATAGCTACCCATATTCAGTCTAAGGGAACCATCGCTGTGGATGTACGCTTCGCTTATCCTACTGGTGGACATTGCGATGATGCCTGCGACTGGACAAAAGATAAGTTGCATTCCACGACACTTGTTGCTCAAACATCCAACTCTGCAGTTTTAAAGAGAATAATCGATGAAACCGTATATTTTGTGATGTTAAGATGGCAAGGCGCTGCTAAATTAAAGCAGAAAGGCAAGAACTTCTATCAGTTGCAAGCCAAGTCTTCTGACCTGAAACTTACCTGCGAATATGCTGAGCAGACATCCACAGCCAACAAGACCTTTGCCGAAGTAGCTGACGCTGCCAAGGCATACTGGATGGGTTATTGGAAAAAAGGTGGTATGGCAGACTTCTCCAACTGCAAAGATCCCCGTGCCAAGGAGATGGAGCGCCGCGTAGTATTGAGCCAGTATCTGCTCGCTATTCAGGATGCAGGTGATACACCTCCACAGGAGACAGGACTCACCTATAATTCATGGTTTGGCAAATTTCATTTGGAGATGATTCTCTGGCATCAGGCACAGTTTGCCTTGTGGGGACACCCTGAGATGTTGGAACGTTCACTTTCCTGGTACGTCAAGGCAGAAGCCAATGCCCGCAAGATAGCCGAGCGCCAGGGCTTCAAGGGAGTGCGCTGGATGAAGATGACCGACCCTTGGGTAGGCGAGGCACCTTCAGGAGTGGGAAGTTTCCTGATCTGGCAACAGCCTCACCTTATTTATTTGGCAGAGTTGCTCTATCGTGCCAACCCAACACCTGCACTCTTACAGAAATATGCACGCTTGGTCGATGAAACCGCCGAATTTATGGGCGACTTTGCTGATTATGACAAGCAGAACGACCGCTATATCCTTCGTGGTTGTATAGCAGCTCAGGAAACTCTGCCAGCAGCAACAACCATCAATCCTCCTTTCGAGTTGAGTCAGTGGCATTGTGCCCTTCAGATTGCACAGACCTGGCGTGAGCGATTGGGCAAGGAGCGCAATGCACATTGGGATGATGTCATTCAGAAGATATCTCCATTGGCATCCAAGGACAGTCTGTATCTCGCAGCAGAGACAGAGCCTGATACCTATAAGAATGAAAAGATGTTTAGCGATCACCCAGCAGTGATGGGAGCGATAGGTCTGTTCCCATACAACAGTCGTCAGATTGACTTCGCCAAGATGAAGAAGACAGAGCAGTGGATTTGGAAGAACTGGAAGTGGAATACCTCCTGGGGATGGGATTATCCGATGATGGCTATGGGAGCCGCCCGCATGAGAGAGCCCGAGAATGCAGTTGGAGCCTTGCTGATGAAGCAGCAGAAGAACACCTATTTGGTAAGTGGTCATAATTATCAGGATGGTCGTCTTCGTCTTTATCTTCCTGGCAATGGTGGACTCTTGATGGCGGTAGCCATGATGTGTGCCGGTTGGGATGGTAGTATTCATCCTAATCCAGGCTTCCCGCAAGATGGCAACTGGAATGTGAAGTGGGAAGACTTGATGCCTTTGCCATGATGCACAATCTGAGAAGAATCGGTATTGAATTTCAACGAATTAATAATTAATACAAGAACCTATGAATAGAACAAATAAAATATTGTTTTCAGCCTTGTTGGCTGGAGGCAGCCTGGCTGCACAAGCACAGCAGTTGGCCTTTCCTGATGCTCAGGGCTGGGGACGTTTTGCAGCAGGAGCGCGTCAAGGTGGAGCAGTTTATCATGTCACCAACCTGAACGACTCTGGTTCCGGCTCTTTGCGCGATGCAATCAGTCAGCCTAACCGTTTCGTCGTCTTCGATGTAGCTGGTGTCATCAATATCAAAGACCGTTTGGTATTCAAGAATAATCTGTATATTGCGGGACAGACGGCACCAGGTGAAGGAATCACCGTCTATGGCAATGGCGTTTCCTTCTCTGGTGCAGACAATATCATCGTGCGCCACATGCGTTTTCGTATGGGTCATAAAGGTAGCTCGGGTAAGGATGCGGCAGGTATTGCTTATGGTCAGAACATGATTTTTGACCATTGCTCCTTCTCTTGGGGATTAGATGAGACTTTCTCTATCAATCCTGATAATAAGGGAAAGCATCCTGATTACATCACCATCTCCAACTGTATCATGGGACAGGGACTGATGCCTCATAGTGCTGGTGGTTTGATGCAGTCAGATTATATTTCCCTTTATCGTAACCTGTATATCGACAATGCTACTCGTAACAATAAGATAAAAGGCATCAACCAGTATGTGAATAACATAGTGTATAACTGGAAGAATGGATGCTATATTATGGGTGGAGACTCCAAGGGAGATTCCTTTGTGAACATAGAAGGAAATCTTTTCATTAATGGTCCTGCCAATGGTGGCAATGCCTTCTCTGGTGGCGCTGGCGAGGGTGCCTTCAACTTCTATGGAGAGGACAATTGGCAAGATAGCAATATGGATGGCAAGTTTGATCCAAAGGAAGTAACCAACTATGCTGCTGGCGTACGCCAGTCAATCCGTTATGATTATCCTGAGATGCCTAAGTGGGCAGGAAACACATTGTTGGAGAATCTTCTTCCGATAGTGGGTGCTTCTCTGCCTTATCGTGATTACAGCGATTGTTACATGGTGGATGAGGTGAACTCCTTGGGCAAGCAAGGAGAGTTATTGGCAAATGAGGAAAATCTTCCATATGGTACGCCTGACAAATGGACGGTTTGGGGCGGAAACAAGAAGATAGATAGCGATGGCGATGGTATGCCTGATGCTTGGGAAAAGGCTAATGGTACCGACCCTAACAAGGATGATGCCTTGGTGATTGCTGCTAATGGTTATGCTAATATTGAGAATTATATCAATAGCATTACCGTAGCTGACCGCGACTATTTCCTCCGTATGCCAATGTGCGTAGAGTTTGTTTCTTCTACCAGTTCTTCCATTAAGTTGAAATGGCGTGACTATACCTATGCAGAAGATGGATTCTGCGTTGAAGTAACGAAGAAAGGTGAGAATCAGTGGAAGGAAGTGGCCCGTATGGCAGCCAATAGTACTTCCTATACCATCGAGGGCTTGGAACCTGGTGTAGCTTACTTGGTAAGAGTGAGAGCTTTTGCTGATGCCGGCAAGTATTCTGAATATTCTCCAGAACTCACCATGACAACTCGTCCTGTGGAGACTGGTATGGTGGATATTGATTCCTATCAGCCTGACTTGACCTGGAATCCGTCTGCTACCGATTGGGATTTGAAGAGTAAGAGTTGGAATAAGGGACAGGATGTCTTTGTTAATGGCAAAAATGTGCTTTTTGATGCCGCTGGTGACATTAATGTGAATTTGAGTGAGACTGTTTCGCCAGCCGTTGTAGTTGTGAAAGGCAATGGCAGGGTAGCTGTTGAAGGAGCTGGAGCCATTAGTGGTGAGGCTTCTGTCAATAAGGGAGGCGAAGGCACGTTGGTTTTGAATACATTGAATAGTTATACCGGTCCGACGGTTCTTCATGAAGGCATCTTGGAGATTAATTCTCTGAAGAATGGAAGTGAACCTAGTGCGATAGGAGCAAGTGCCAACTTTGCTCAAAGTTGGATCTTTGATGGTGGTACCTATTTATATACAGGTGGCACAACCTCTACAGATAGAGCAGCACAGGTTAAGAGTGAAACGGAACTGAACATAGCAAAAGGGGATGCAACTGTAACTCTGAACGGTGTGTTCGAGGGTGATGGCAATTTGGCTTTCAATGGTGAAGGTCAGGTTACCATCGGTACCAATAAGTTCTTTGGCTACAAGGGAGCAACCATTCTTCGTGGTGGCAAGCTAAATCTATCAACAACAGATATATCCAAAGCGGGTATCGGCTCATCTTCTAAACTCGTAATGGCTGGTGGAGAACTCAAGACAAAAGGAGAGCCTAATGGTTATGAAACCTATTCTTTCCCTATTGAGGTGAAGGAAGGTACTACCTCCCAGTTCTCGCCTAACCGCTTCTGCTACATGAAGAACAAGGTGACGGGTTCCGGCAACTTGCAGTTGAACATTCCTTATCTGCGTGAGTATCTTCAGGGCAACTATACTGAGTTTACGGGGCGCCTGATTGCAAATGGTGTATCTTCTGAGAAAGACGGCTCGTTGCTCTTGTTCAACAGTGGCAGTGTTACGATGCCGAATGCTGTGGTTGAGGCAACGGGTAATACCCGCTTGGCTTCATGGGAAACCAACTCGAATCTGAAGATTGGCGGTTTGTCGGGTACTTCGAAAACTTATCTCAGTGGTTCGAGCAAGAAGACCAAGGGCTTCACTTGTACTTGGATGGTGGGTTCGGCAAATACCAACGAGACTTTTGCCGGCAAGATTAACAACTGGGCTGCGGGTGGAAGAGGTTACCAGGGAACTGTTTCTATTACGAAGACGGGTACTGGTTACTGGCGCTTGACGGGTAACAACGATTATAAGGGAATTACCAATGTATTGAAAGGTAACCTTATAGTTAATGGAACGAATAGTGGCACAGGCGCCGTGAACGTCATGAAAGATGCCATCCTTTCTGGTAAGGGAAGCATTGCGGGTCTTGTAAGGATTTATGAAGGAGGTAAGCTCCAGGCTGGCGATGTAGAGGAAGGTGCCAATGGTGCGAGATTGACCTTGAAGGGAAATCTGGAGGTGAGAACCGGAGGTGTCGTAAGTCTTCTGACAGATGGTTCTTCTTATAATACAATCAGTGCCGGTTCGGTGACGCTGGAAGATGAAGCCGTGATTCAGATAGGAGATGAAGCTGATGCTTTGTTCTTCGTGGATGGTGAGACGATTCCAGTTTTCTCTGCCGGAGTAAAGGTGAATGGCAAAGTGCAGATGATTCCTGAAACTCCTGGCGATGGTCAGACTTGGGATTTGTCAAAACTCGCCACGGAAGGTGTGGTGAAGGTTGTTGACAATCCCACATCGATCAAAGATGTCTTGGCTGGCAAAGATATCAAGAAGATAGAATGCTTCGATATGTCGGGTAAGAAAATAGCAGCGGTAGGTAAAGGTACTTTTATGTATCGTATTACAACCAAGAATGGCGAAGTGTTTACTCGTAAAATAGTAAGATAATCAAAGGTTTCTGAGGTAACTAATATTGTACACTGAGGTGCGATTTGTTTCCAGGTTATTCATTTCTTTCTAAAAAAATGAGTAACTTTGCCATCGTATAAGCCTCTGAACGATAGTTTTTATGCAGCACTATTGTTCTTATAAAGAAGCCTAACCAGAATATGAAGCTGCTTAACAAACAATTGGAATCTAAAGACTAAATTATGAATAAGATTTATTGGCAAAAATGCGTGTTGGGCGGAATGTTTTTACTCACGCCTTGCCTTTTCTTCTCTTGTAGTGATAAGTTGGAAGATAATGATCACTATAAAGTACCAAGTTGGTTGAAGGGAAATGCCTATGAGGTTCTTCAGAAGGAAGGTAACTACAGCATTTTTTTACACGGAATTGACTTGACCGGCAATGATGGTGTTGTTGCTGGTAAGAGTATTGTGACAGTTGCAGCGCCGGATGATGAAGCATTTGGTAAGTATTTAACAGAGAAAGGTTATAGTTCTATCGATGAGATGTACCAGGCAAATCCTCAATTTGTAAAGAATTTGATTGGTATGCACCTGATGTATTATGCCTTTGACTGGGATAAAATGGTGAACTTTCGTCCTAACGATGGCGATGCTGCTACTGAGGCAGACAAGAAATTGAATGCAGGACTTTTTTACAAGCATCGCACTCATAGCCAGGATGCCATCGAGCAGGTTTCTGCTGCCATTGATGGTTCTGCCAAAGATATCAGCGTGTATCATTATGAAAGATATCTACCGGTATTCTCTTCCAAGTATTTTGAGACCAAGGGTATCGCAGATGCTGCTGCTGATTATCATTATTTCTATCCAAATACCCAATGGTATGGTGAGGCTCATGCAGGTGATGGCTTCAACATTGCCAATGCTGCTGTTAATGATGAGAATAATGTCATCACAGATAACGGCTATCTGTATCATGTCGATCAGGTTATCGAACCCGTGAATACCATTTATGATGAATTGAAGAACAATGCAGACTATTCTGAGTTCTTCAACCTCTATAATTCTTATGAAACTTATACGGAGGCTCTGAAGGAAACCAATCAGACTTTGGGTTATACGGCTTATTTGCGTTCTCATGGCAGTTTGCCAAATATCGCCTACGAGTGGACCTTTGCAGGAAGCGATAAAGCTTATATGCAAACTTACTACCTAGAGTCACAAGGATATAGTATCTTTGCGCCAACCAACCAGGCTCTGACTCAATTCTTCAAGACATTCTGGACTCCAGAACAGGGATATGGCAACATCAATAGTTTGGATCCGTTGATTAAGCGATATTTCGTGATGCAGATGTTTGCTGACAGTAAGTTCCCGGTGATGCCTACGGAAATTAAAGAGGGAAAGGTAAAAACCGTCTTTGGTACTACGGTGAACTTTGATCCGGCAAACATTCATCAGAGTAGAAGAAAGGTTTGCACTAATGGTTTCCTCTATGGAATGGACGAGATGACAGCCCCGGCTATCTTCTCTTCGGTGGTGGCACCAGCCTTCAAGGATGTGAACTACAATTGTTATCTCTATACCTTGGATGGTTCGGGCTTGACTTCGTCTTTCGCAGCCGATAACTCTCAGTTTGTTTCCTTGATTCCGTCTAATGCGCAGTTTGAAACTGCTGATCCGCAGATGCGTCTTTATACCACTATCAGTGGCAAGGAATTGCAGGAGTATAGTTCTGATGCTGGTGCCTTCGTGCAGATGGGAGATAATGCCAAACTGAATTTGGTAAACATACACATCTCTGATCAGGTGAAGGAATTGAAGACAGAAGGATTGCAGGTGGTAGATACTTATGCACCTTTCAACTATTGGTTTGTGAAGGATGGTAAGATAACCAACAATGCCAACTTCAATCAGCTGCTCAATCCAAGTAATACGGAAGATCCATTTGTGGCTTTCCATGAGATAACCAATGCGGGTAACTCTTGGAGCAACGGAAAGGCATACGCTTATGATGCTAAGTCTATCTTTAAGCGTCAGTCTGGTGATGGTGTGAAGCATGCCTTGGCTGTGTGCAATGATGCCAACTTTGAGTACTATCTCTTTGCACAGTTGCTCAATAAGGCAGGTCTTGTATCGGGTACAACTTTGGTATTCCCTTCTGATGATACTTATGTCACCGATGGCAGACAAATTGTTTTTGTGCCAACCAACGAGGCGATAAGCACGAACTATCAAAAGGTTCCTGGTTACAAGAAACTCTTTGATGCCAATGGTAACTATAAGGCTACGGCAAAGTTGACTGCCACCGAGAAGGCTCAGCTGCAGGCTTGGGTAACCGACTACTTCGTCTCAAGCGAAGAGAATGTCTTCACAGACTATCCATTCTTGGGATCAAGTTGCAAGGGACAATTCATTACCAAGTCCTTGACCACGAAGTTGGAAATCATTGATGGTGGAAGTTCTCTGAGTGTGAAGTTGGTAGGTTCCGATGAGGTTGTACCTATAGATTCCAAGTACTCTTACTTCCCATTTGCATTCAACGACGGATGTATTCATTTTATTGACGGATTATTGAAATAAACAATCAATATGGAAAAGATTAAGACTAATAACGTAATGAGGCTCGCATGCTTGACCATCATGTGGGTGGCTTGTGTTATCGGCGCAGCTGCTCAACAGGTTATTACGGGTAATGTAACCGATGCTAAGTTCAATGAACCTATCATTGGTGCCAATGTGGTGTTGGTGAATACCCAAAACCGATATGTCAAGGGTGTGACTACAGATATGGATGGTAACTATAGCCTTCAGGTACCTGCCGATGCCAAGAATCTTAGCTTACAGGTATCTTTCATCGGTATGAAAACCATCAAGGTGAAATATACAGGACAGACAAAGGCGGATTTCCAGTTGAAGGATGATACCAAGACCGAATTGGGAGAGGTAACCGTCACTGCGAACCGACGTGATAATATGGGTATCACAAAGATGGAACGTACTTCTTCAGTACAGTCTATCAATTTGGCTGATATCGTTGATGCTTCTCCGGTAACCTCTATAGAGGATGCCTTGCAGGGTCAGATTTCGGGTCTTGATATCACCATGGGTGGTGATCCTGGTGCCAAGAATACCATGCAGATTCGTGGTACCAATACATTGACAGGCGATGCTAATCCACTGATTGTTGTTGATGGTGTACCATACGATGCCAATATCAGCGATGACTTCGATTTTGCTACCGCTAATTCAGAAGACTTTGGTGCCTTGTTGAATATTGCTCCATCTAATATCGAAAGCATCGATGTACTTAAAGATGGTGCCGCAACAGCTATTTATGGCTCCAAGGGTTCCAATGGTGTGCTTCTCATTAATACCAAGAAAGGTGCGATGGGTAAAACTCGCTTCAACTTCTCTTCTAAGTGGACTGTCAAGCAGGAGCCTTCTTCCATTCCTTTGTTGAATGGACGTCAATATACTGCCATGATGCAGGATGCGCTTTGGAATGCAGCCAATGCCAAAGGCTTGTCTAATGCTTCTGCCGAGCTGGATATGCTGTTCAATGCAGATCCTATCAATTACAATCCTAATTATCAGTATTACAACGAGTATAATCAGAATACTGATTGGTTGGATGCGGTCAAGCAGAATGCCTTGACTTCTGATAATAACTTTGATATGTCGGGTGGTGGCGAAAAGGCCAGATATCGTTTCTCCTTGGGCTACTTGAATGAGGAAGGAACAACAAAGGGTACGGGGCTTACTCGTTTGACATCACAGTTGAGAGTGACTTACAATTTCTCAGACCGTTTGCGCGTGCATACCGATTTCTCTTTCGTTAATACCAAGAAGGATGCGAATGTGTTGGATAATGTTCGCTCGATGGCACAATCTTCCATGCCTAACAAGTCTCCTTATTGGATAGACCCAACAACAGGTTTGCCTACCGACCAATACTTCTCTTTGAATTCTTCCTACGAAGGCTCATTCTCTATGAGTGGTAGCAAGGGTAATCATTTTAATCCTGTAGCTATGGCAGAGTTGGGCTTTAATAAGACCAATGTCCGTGATGAGAAGATGACGGTTACGATGGAATATGACTTTCCGTTTGATCTTCGCTTCAGAGGATGGGTGTCTTTGTATATGAAGACTCAGAAGAACAATAAGTTCTTGCCACAGGCTGCTACGGGTGTCTTGATGAATAGTATCTATGCCAATCAGGCTATTGATGCAACTTCGGATGCTTACTCTTTGCAGTCGGAATGGAAACTCTTATATAATAAGGTGTTTGGCGAGAAACATGGCTTGACGGCTACGGGTGTATTTCGTACCTACCAGTCAGAAAGTACAAGTACTTCTAATTCCACTTATGGAAATGCTTCGGCAAATCTTTCAGACCCTGTGATTGGTAGTGCGGTGGCAGGAGCTAACTCTGCCTCCAATGAGCGACGCACGGTTACTCTTACAGGACAGGTAGTGTATAACTATGATAGCCGTTATGTATTGAATGGAACCATCAATTATGAGGGTAACTCATCTATGGGTAGAAACAATCGTTTTGCTACTTATCCTAGTTGCGGATTGGCTTGGAATATTGATAGAGAGCATTTTTGGTCTGATGGCTTCCACAAGGTGGTGAATGAGGCCAAGGTTCGCGCTAGTTTGGCTTGGACGGGTAAATCTCCTAGTGGCTCTTCTGACTATTATGGTGCATTCCAGAGCATGGGCACATACGTAACCAATCCTGCCATTTATCCGTCTCGCATGCAGTTGGATAAATTGAAGTGGGAGTCAACTCGTGAGTGGGACTTGGGTTTTGATTTCCGCTTCTTCAACAGATTGAACATAACTTTGGATTATTATGACAAGAAGACCACCGACTTGTTGTCTAAAAATGTGGAGATTTCAAGTACCACTGGTTATGCCAAGTTATCTTGGATGAATTCAGGTTCATTGAGCAACAAAGGATTTGAGGCTCGTTTCGATTATGATGTCATCAAGCGAGGTCCGTGGTCATTGAGAGTGAACGCCAATGCCTCACGTAATATTAATAAGGTGGAGGTGTTGCCTGCCAACTATACTCAGGAGAAATATACCTTCGGCAATGGCAACTATGCCATGAGAATTGTGGAGGGTCAGCCAATTGGTGCTTTCTATGGTTATCGTTACAAGGGCGTATATCAGAATACCGACGAAACTTATGCCAAGGATGCTGCGGGCAACGTGATGTATGATGTAAATGGCAAGCCTATCACTATGCGCAATGGTAGTACTTTGGTTTATCCTGGTGATGCCAAGTATGAGGATGTCAATAAAGATGGTGTCATTAACGAGAAGGATATCGTTTACTTGGGCAATGCCAATCCTAAACTGATTTTCGGTGGTGGATTTTCGCTGAAGTGGAAAGATCTTTCCTTGACCACTGTCTTCTATGGTCGTCTTGGACAGAAGGTAATCAACAGTGCTCGTATGAATCTGGAGAATATGTATGGAAAGGACAACCAGTCAACTGCGGTATTGAATCGTTGGCGCTCGGAAGGTGACCAGACAGATATTCCTCGTGCTCTCTATGGTATGGGTTACAACTATTTGGGTTCCGATCGTTTCGTAGAGGATGCCACTTATGTTCGCTTGAAGACTTTGACTCTTTGCTACAATGTACCAAAGAAATTCTTGAGTAAGTTGGGATGGGGTATTTCTGCTTGTAAGATTTACGCTACAGGTTACGATCTCTTTACCTTTACCAGCTATTCCGGTCAGGATCCTGAGGTGGGCATGCCATCAGCCAAGAGTTTGGTGAGGGATAATGCAACCACACCAGTCTCTAAGCGTTATGTGTTCAATATCAATCTCAACTTTTAAGTGAATTACACAATGAAGAAAACAATTAATATATTATTGTTGGCGGCTACGGTAACGCTTTCGTTTACTTCCTGTACAGACTGGTTGGATGTATTGCCAAAGAATGAACAAGTTTCAACGGAGTATTGGAAGTCAAAGGAGGAAGTGGAGGCTGTCATTAACTCAGGTTATTACCAGATGCGCCAGGCAGTTCCAAGCCTCATCAAGTGGGGTGAACTGCGAGGAGGTGCAATGTTCTCAAATGGTAGCAAGGAGACCAAGTTGCAGGATTTCCTGATGACTCCTGATAATTCTTTGTGCGACTATGGTACTCTTTATAAGATTATCAACTTTGCCAACTCTGTGATTAAAAATGCACCAAAGGTCCAGGCTTCTGATAACACCTATTATGATGCTGTTATGAACTCTCACCTTTGCGAAGCGTATTTCCAGCGTGCTTATTGCTATCTCATCTTGGTGAAGAATTACAAGGAGGTGCCGCTCATCCTCAATCCTTATACCGACGATTCGCAAGATACGAATGTTGCCAAGGATAGCGAGGAAGATATTGTGAAGCAGGTCAAGGCTGATTTGGAAACGGCTTTGGCTACCAACTCTGCCAAGTCAACCTATGAGAATGATTGGGAGACCAAGGGACGTGTTACCAAGTGGGCTCTTTATGCCTTGATGGCTGATGTGAGTTTGTGGAGCGAGGATTATGATACCTGCAAGAAGTATTGTGATATGATTCTCAATGCAAACAAGAGTGGTGAACAATTTTATCCTCGATTCTTGAAGAATACGCAGGATTGGTACACCATCTTCTATCCGGGTAACTCCAATGAGAGCATCTTCGAGCTGAACTGGAACTACGAGTTGGCAAAAGAGAGCAATAATTTCTCTCTCAGTCTTTTCCCGATGTCCAATAGTGGCTTGAATTTCACTACGGATGCCATTGCTAAGATGGACGAGGAAGTGGCTAAGGTGATGAATCCTGGTGAACGAACTGGCAGAATGAATTTGGCCACCTACGCTACGGTGAATGGAACCAAGTATCTCTGGAAGTATTACGGCAATGATGTGGCAGACATCGAAGGTGGTGTTCGTCTCCATCAGGATGCCAACTTCATTCTCTATCGTGTGGCAGAAATCATCTTGATGAAGGCCCAGGCAGAAGTGATGACAGGTCATGTCTCAGAGGCTATCGACCTGGTAAACCAGATTCGTGAACGTGCTTCCTTGCCTGTTATCACAGATGCCGAGAAGGAATCTTATGGTGAGGAAAATGCTTTGGAAGAAATCCTAAACCAGAAGGAGATGGAGTTCTTTGGAGAGGCAAAACGCTGGTACGACTTGCTGTGGCTGGCCCGTATAGATAACCATAAGTACAAGAATAAGGCTATAGAGTATATCTGCGAGGGTAATCAGACAACCAAGGCAGAATGGATTAAGTCTTCGCTCATCGACAATTATGCTTGGTATATCCCATTGCCACAGAATGACATTGAGCATAACCAGTTGCTGGTTCAGAATCCTTATTATAGTAAGTAATCTGGTAGGAACAATTAATCAGAAAAGAAAATGAAAAAGATATATTTTTTAGGCTTGGCAGCGATGCTGATGTTGGCTTCCTGTGATTCTTCTGTTTTTGACATAGGCTCTGATCCTGCCCAAGGTTCTACCTTTAAGTCGGATGAGAACTCGCCTATCTCTAATACTTTGGAGAAGGATGGGCGATTTGGAGAGTTTGTGAATGTCTTGAATGTTTCCGGACTCTATAATGCGCTCAACCAGTCATCGGATGGAGTTAGCTTCACGGTCTTTGCTCCTACTGACGAGGCAATGAATAAGTTTGAGGTTGCATTGGGTTCCAAGGTGGCTGATGCCAGTAAGGAGTATGCTAGAAGTTTCGTACTTTATCATACGGTGAAAGATTCTATCCAGGCAGACCAGTTTGTCAATAAGACCAGTATCACTAGTTTGACCAAGGATAAAATCAATGTCAAGATTGACGTGGAGCATTCGGGGCAGGCTATCCTGTCGAACAGCAATAGTCAGGCACAGGTGATAGAAATGGGGCTTCCTGCTTCTAATGGTAAGATTTATGTGCTTTCTTCTGCCTTGACACCATTGGTAGAGACGCTGGCAGATAGAATTTCCGGCAATAGTGAATATAGTATCTTGAATCAAGCCGTAAAGGAGACTGGCTGGGATAAGATTCTCAATACAGTGACTGATACCATGATGGTAGAGGGAGTAGAGACTACGGTCAATCGTAACTATAGTGTGCTGGCGGTGAATGATGCCACCTTTGCGAAGGCAAACATATCATCTTTGGAACAGTTGAAGCAGAAGTTGGCTGAAATGAATACTGATGCCACGGTTTCTGCCGATTCCTTACTCCGTGCTTATGTGGGCTACCACATTATTAATAGTAAGAATACCCTGGATGCCATGGGTACCGTTCAAGGTGACAATAACAGTCGATTGTGGTCAACAGGTGCCAGTAACCTTGTATTTACCCTGACCACCGATACCACCAAGACGGCAGCTGCTGAGCGTTATGCCATCAATACTGCGAGCGGCACTCCTGTTCATTTCGTAGAGAATGAATCGAATGTACTTGCCTTGAATGGTTACCTGCACCAGGTGGATAGCTGGATGCCGGTTTGGGAACCAGCCCAGCAGATGGTAGTATGGGACCTGGCTGACGACAATGAAATCAAGAGCCTTGTTGAAGATGCCTCTGTAGAGTATCAGCCTGAAGTTGCAAGCACCAAGCAGCAGTTGGTTTCCCTGAGTCGGGCATCTTGCTTTACTCATAGCGAGACAGAGACCAAGAATACCACCTTTGCTCCAATTTGCTATTATACAACATTGAAGCCAGCCGACAAGGCGATTGAGTATGGTGCCAAGCAGGCTAACAACAACGATTGCATTGTGTTCAACCTTGGAAATACCGGTACGGCAAGCATGCAGACTCCTACCTTGGTAAGAGGAAAGTATAAGGTGTTGTTGGATGTGGTTTATACAACCAGTCACAACTTTATGCGTCAGAAGACTGATGGCTCTGGTGGAACCTTAGAAGTAACCTTCGATGGTAAGGATCGCAACTATGTGGCTCCTTACACCTTGGTGAAATCTTCTTCAAACGTAGTGCTTCCAGGTGTTTATACCACCGTGCTTTATGATGAGATAGAGTTTGATAGCACATCTTCTCATACCTTCTCGTTCAAGGTGAAGGATGGTGCTGCCTCTACCAATAAGAACTTCTCGTTGCAGTTTGACACCATCACATTCGTGCCGGTGAACGACTAAGATGAAAGATAATAACTTAAAAGATTTGGAAAAATGAAACGCAATAAGTTTATCTATTTGTTGGCTTTCTCGGCAGTGATGCTCTTGGGGGCTTGCTCTGAACTGTCAGACAAGGATTATTTCAAGAATATCGAGACCACTGTGAACTCTGATGAATTGGTGGTTGTAGATATGAGTAGCGAGGAATATCTTTCTAAGGAGCCTGAATACTCATCCATCAACGAATTGTTCAAGAGCCACGGTATCTTTACTGCATTGGAGCAGAAGAATCAGTTGAGCACCATGCTTGTGGTTGAAAACAGTGACTTTCAGGCACCAGCAGGGAAGGAGGCTGAAATCGATAATGCCGTCAAGGCTCATGTTAGTGATATCGCTGTTTCTCCTGCCAACTTGAAGACCGAAGGCAACAACATGCGCATCATGATGTGGCATGGTAAATACATCAATGTAGATTTGGATGATGCCGCCCGCAACGAGGGAAAGATAGCCGGACACATTATGTTTGGTACTTCTGCTGTCAAGAAGGTGGTGAAAACCAACTCGGGCTACATCTATGTTCTTTCTTCTCTGTTGAACATTCCGAAGTCAATCTATGATTATATCACGAATCTGGATGATAACTATTCTATCTTGAGAGATAGCATCCTGGCTAGTGGAACGAAGGAATTCGATAAGAAGAACAGCAAGCCTATCGGTGTGAACGACGAGGGTAATACGGTTTATGACTCTGTGTTTATTTACAAGAACACTCACTTCCTGGAGAAGAACTTCGATTTGAGTTCTGAGTCTCTTACCGCTACCTTGCTTCTGACAAGTAATGCCGTGGTAGAAGAGGCGATAGCAGATGCCAAGGTCCGTTTGCAGAAATGGGGCTTGTGGGATGAGTGGAATGCCGAGCGTCAGTATAATTTCGAATATACGATGCGCCATTGGATCATGGATGCTGCCTTCTTCGATAAGAAGCTTACACCAGAGACTTTGCTGAGTAAGGATGAGGAGAACGATATGTTGACCAGTATCTTCTCTAAGTATTGGAAGACTTCGGTTCAGCAAATCAATCCTACTCCTATCGAATTGTCTAATGGAATTGCTTACCAGGTGACCAGACTCCATATTCCTAACAACGTCTTGATTTGGCGTCTCAAGGAAGACTTTAGCATTTATGAGTTCTGTAGTGCCGAACAGAAGGAGAGTTTTTTCCAGATGTTGAACATGCAGTTTAAGGCTTGTACCACTGCGGTTGCCGCATGGACTCCTTTGCAGGGCGTATGGCCAAAGCATGAGTGCCGAACCTTGGACTTGACCGTGGGTGATGATGCCTCAGGCGACTGGCAGTTGGTATTCACGCCATGTAAGCGTATCTTCGAGACTTATCCTACTCGTATGGAAATGGTGAAGAAAGACTGGCTGAAGAGCAACCTGACGGTGACGGGAATCAAGCCATTCCTGATACCACCGGGCAAATACACCCTGAGTTTTGGTTCTAAGCAGAATCAGAACATGGAAATCACCTTCAAGGTTCGTGTCAAGGGAAGTACCGATGTCGTGGCAGTTTCCGACCCAATCACCTTGGGTTCAACCACAACATTCCACTACGACCGTAACCCGGGAAATTTCATCGAAGGTTATGATCCATCTACAGAGAATCTTTCAACCAACAAGAAAGCAGGAAACTACGATACCGATGGTGGAACTGTTATCAGCGAGTTGGAAATCCCAGATGTAAAGGGCGATGGTTCTCCTGTGGAAATCACGATAGAAATTGCTAGTCCTACTTGGAATGGCAACACCACGATGGTATTCAACCACTGGTGCTTGCGTCCAACCAAAGACAACTACTAGTATAGACTGTTTACGAAAAAATAGATAATGATGAAAAGCTATATTTCTAAATATGCCAAAGGAAATGTGAAGGGCGCACTCTTGCTGAGTGCCGCTCTTGCACTTTCGGCTAATCTTCAGGCGCAAGACTTGCGAGGTAAGGTGGTGGGCAACGACGGACAGCCGGTAGCGAATGTGGTCATTTCGATGCCTGGTAAAGGCGCTGTGCGTACAGATGCCAATGGCATGTTTACCATCAAGGATTGCAAAGAGAATGCTCAGCTCACCTTCCGCCATGAGGGATACTTCAATAAGACGGAACATCTGAAGAAGCAAGACTTGGGTAAGCAAATTGTTGTACACCTCATTTCAAACAAGACTTCTCGCTATAACGAGTCGGTTGTTCTTCCTCATGAGACCGTGGAAAATGACCCTACCATGGCGGGTAGAAATAATATCAACCGTAAGGACTTCGCACTTGGCTCTATGACCGTAGAGAAGGCGATGCAAAGTGGATTGCCTGGTTTGCGTGTTGTCAATAAGGGCGGAAATCCTGGTGAGGGTGCCAATATGCAGATACGAGGCTTGAAAACCATCATAGGCGATGGCAATCCGTTGGTTGTCATCAATGGTGTGCCATTCATGCCAGACAAGAATGAGTCGAAGGTAATAGGTGGCTTGAGCCGTTCTATCTTCGAGGCTCTCAACGGCCAGGATATCAAGAATATCACGGTACTCAAGGATGGGGCTACAGCTATCTATGGTTCTCTTGCCAACAATGGTGTGGTTCTCATCGAAACCGACCAGGCATCCAAGGAGAACATGAACACTCGCATCTCTTTCAATGCCATCTATGGATTCAATTGGAACAAGAGCCGTTTGCCTCTGATGAACTCAACCCAATACAAGAGTTATCTCACGGATATGGGCTTGACGCATTACGCCAATCAGGAGGCTTTCTTCAATGATTTCACCTTCCTGTCAAATCCGCAAGCCAATAATGCCGAGCTTTATAGCTTCAACACAAATTGGCAGGATGAGGTGTTGCGCAACTCTTCTACCATGGACTATCTGTTCAGGGTAGAAGGTGGTGATGCCATCGCCAAGTACAACATCTCTCTGGGCTATAATGGCGATCAGGGAACCTTGAAGAATACAAACAACGACCGCTATAATGCGCAAATCAATGCGTCTGTCCTGGTGAGTCGTAAGTTGGAAATCCTGGCGTCTGTCAACACAGCTTACATGAAGGGTAACTTCATGGAGCAGGGCATGAGCTACGAGGCAAATCCAATGTTGGCGGCATATCGTCGTTCTCCATTGCTCTCGCCATACAGCACTGATATTTACGGCAAGTTGATTTCCAACTATAGTACCTATAAATATGGTGCCATCGACGATTATTATGTATCCAATCCGTTGGCGGTGGTGAATACCGTTGAGGCTACCCAGAAACAGTATGATGTAAATGCCAAGGTGCAGTTGGTGTATCGCCCAGCGCAGTGGCTTACCTTGAATGGCATTGTGGGCTTGTACTACAACTACAACCAGGAAAATATGTTTATTCCGGGTGTCACCTCGCAGGCTATCAAGTTTATTACCGACCGTTATGGCAATGCCAACAACACAGTGAGAGTGGGAACCAATTACACCATGAATATGTTCTATCATGTGAATGCCGATTTCCAGAAGACTTTCGCCAAGAAGCATGATGTGAAGGTGCAGTTGGGATTCCAGGCTCTGACCACCGATTACGAGTATGATGTGTCATTCGGAAGAAATACGCCTAACGATTACTTGAAGACGATGGGTAGTGTGCCTTCTTCTGAAAAACGCTATTTCGATGGTTACAACAACAAGTGGAATTGGATGAACCTCTATGCCGTAGCTAATTATACTTACGCTAATTTGGCAAAGGTGGGGTTGACTGCTTCTTTGGATGGTGCATCCAGTGTTGCAGGAAAGTTTGGTGATGCCAAGGTTTATCCGGGAGCCGATGTGGTTTTGATGGTGAAGAATCTGCCAAGACTTCATTCTGCAGATTTCATCAATAAGCTGAATCTTTATGCCAACTGTTCAACGACGGGTAACAGTCGCTTCGGCAGCAAGTATTACCAGAGTTACTATACTTCAAGTCCTTTCCTGGATATTGCAGGTATTGTACGTGCAAACTTGGCAACCACCGATGTGCTGAAACCGGAAATCACCACCACTTACAATGTGGGTATCGAGACGGCTCTTTTCAATAATCGCATTTCTTTGGCTGCCGAGTATTATAACTCCAAGACCAAGGATGTGATTCTCTTCGGAAATGCTTCTCCACTCTTGGGTACTGCTCCTTACTATCGCAATGCTGCAAAGATCAAGGGTGATGGAGTAGAGTTGAAGGTTTCGGTTTCACCTGTTGTCACCAAGGACTTTAAGTGGACTTTGGGTGCTACGCTCAGTACCGTCAACAATCAGGTGGAGAGTATGAATGGTGCTGCCGACATGCTTTATTCATTGTCAGACAATGCCACCTTGATTACCCGTCAGGGTGAATCACCATTTGCCTTCTATGGTTATCAGACAGCAGGAGTCTATTCCACTACGGCAGAGGCGAATGCTGCTTACACCCAAGCAGATGGAAGCAAGACTGCTTTGCTGAACGATAGAGGTGTGGCTTATCAGGCTGGCGATATTCGATTTGTAGATCAGAATGGGGATGGAAGAATTAATGCTGCCGATCGTGTAGTGTTGGGCTCAGCCACTCCTAAGGGATTTGGCAACTTCTATACCCACTTCGACTATAAGAATTTCGGATTAGATGTTGACTTCGGCTATCAGTGGGGTGGAAAGGCCTACAATGCCATGCGCCGTATCACAGAGTCGGCTTCCGATTTCTCTAACCAGTCGGTATCTGTGGTTCGTCGTTGGAGCATGGAAGGTCAGATCACTGATATGCCGCATGCCGAGTGGGGCGACCCACGTGGTAACAACGATTTCTCCGACCGTTGGATAGAGAGCACCGACTTCATCAAGTTGCGCAATGTTTCCTTGAGCTATACTTACGATAAGTCGCTTTGGAATTTCATCCAGGGAGCTACCATTTACGTATCAGGTGAGAATCTGCTTACCTTCACAAAGTATCTGGGTCTTGATCCGGAGTTCTCCTATTCTTACAGCAATTTGATGCAAGGTGTGGATTATGGCAAGTTGAATGCGCCACGTTCCGTGAAGATTGGTGTGAATCTGAAATTCTAGAAGAATCAGAACGTAGTATTGAATCGATTTAAAATGAGAATAAAGAATGAAACGTAATATTTTCAAAAGATACAAATGGAGTGTAGGGGTACTCGCTGCAGCTTTCTCCCTGACCTTTACTTCATGTTCGGATTTCTTTAATCCAGATACCGACGACCAGGTGAGCGACAAGCATTATATCTCGGAAAATACAGAGATGTATACGGGATTCGTGGGATTGTTGACTAAGATGCAGGCAATTGGTGACAAGGAAATCCTGCTCACGGATACTCGAGCTGAGTTTATTGAACCGACGAAGAATGCAGGCACCGACTTGTGGTCGCTCTATCAGTATGCAGATAACTTACAGGGTAACGAATATGCCTCTCCTGCTGCCTACTATGAGTTGATTCTTGCGTGCAATGATTACCTGCACAAGGTGAAGGAGTTTCGCAAGATGCCACAGGTGGATGATGAAATCTGCCAGAACTTGATTTCTTCTACCATCCGCATTAAGGCATGGACTTATAAGACCATCGGTGAGATTTATGGTGAGGCTGCCTGGATTGATGAACCCGTGGGCAGTGTGGATGCTTTTCTGGCACAGGCACGTAACAATGTCATTCCGATGAACCAGGTGATTGATAAATGCCTGAACCTGATGGAAGCGGGATATGATGGTGTGAAGTCCGATCGTGTAGTTGACTGGATTGCATGGCTTGATCCTACGAATGTGACGAACATTGCGGCTTCTCCTTTCCGCAAGTGGAATTATATCGTTCCAACTTACGAGGGCGTTTATTCTGAGCTTTGTCTTTGGAAGGGGGCTTATTTGGATGCCGACAATGGCGTGGGCAACGAGCCTGCCAAGGTGTATTACAAGACGGCTGCCGATTTGCTGTTGAAGGCGCTGAACGTATATATAAACAATGAGAGTTTCTCGGGCAACAACCCTTACTGGTGTCCTAATGCCGGAACCAAGGGACGTTATTCCAGCTTGTGGCAGTCGCAGGAGCCATATGCACCAGAGAATGTATGTGCTATCCTTTACGATTACAACCAGGGACAGACCAATTCTTTGGTAGAGCATTTCAATAGTGATACCCCTGCCAAGTATCTATTGAAACCTTCTGAGACCGGTATGGATAATTTCACCAATCCAGATAAGAACCCAGGCGGCTCAACATCTGAAACTCGCTTTAAGAATCTAGTAGGAAAGAGTGCCGATGGCTATTACATCGCCAAGTATCGTCAAAATGGCGGACGCAATGGCATCCGTGCCAACGCTTATCAGGACGATGTGCATATTTATATCTATCGTTCTACCCAGTATCACCTGATGCTGTGTGAGGCTCTGAATCAGTTGAACCGTTTCTCGGCTTTGAATAGTGTGCTCAATAGTGGAATGACTGGTGAGAAGGTAGATGAACTTGTTGCCAACGATGACTCTATCAAGGCAGGCAAGCCGATCAAGTATCCGGAGTGGGAAGGATTTACCCGCAACTGGACTTCTAGTGCAGAGTGGGGTACTCGCAAGTATCCTGATACCGGAATCCGTGGTGCCTACGAATTGTCGGCGCGTCAGATTGAAACCGGAAACAATCCAGCTCAGATGCAAGCTGCCAAGCGAAGCAACGATATCCAGATCATGAAGGAGGCTGAAATGGAGTTCTCTTGCGAAGGCAAGACTTATCCTTGGATGAACCGAGTGGCTGTGAGATACAAGGACAGGGGTATCGTGGCAGATGAAATCTGTCCTAAGTATGAAACCAGAGGATTGGCTGCCCAGGTGCGTGCTGCCATCATGAATGGTGCCAACTGGGTGAAGTATCATCTCTAGAATCCGGGAATCGAACGGATAGAGAATCATCTTGAAGAAGAATAAATAACCTAATATTAATTTAACAACTATCGTGTATGAAGAAATTCTTAACACTAGCATTGTTGGCTGTCAGTGTATTGACAGCAAATGCAGAAAGTAGAAAGTGGGACTTCACGAATTGGAGTGCCGCTACAATTGCCAACTTGAACAAGGGCGCATCTGCTAATTTCTCTACAGATGCAGAAGCCTTGAATCCTGCTTGTGGCTGGTCAGACATCGAGAAGTCAAATGGTAATCAAGCTGCTGCCAAAGGTGGTAAAATCTTCTGGGAGGTAAAGGCACAGGGTAATGCTACTACTGGTGCCCAGCTTTGTGCAGACGGGCAGCCTATCCAGGAATTGGATGGCTTGCTTTACACCAATACTACGAATCGTTCTTTGGCTATCGCCATTAACAATGGCTCAGGCTATGAGGGCGCTTCTTATCTCTGGACGGGTTCTAAGAAGAAGAACTATTTCGTGATTCCTAATGTAAAGGCTGGTGCAAAGATTACAATGGGTGTGGAGTCTCACAAAACCACCGAGGCTCGTGGTTATGAACTCTACATCGTGGAAAACGGCAAGTTTAGCACCAAGGGTACCAAACTGATGGATCCTGATGGCAAAGCCAATGCTGTGCCTAAGACTTACGTGGAGCAGACCTGGCAGGTACCTGAAGAGGGCTTGACGGATACTCCTAACGAGGATGGTACTTACAATGTGTTGATTTACAACACCAATAGCTGCCACATGTACTTCATCAAGGTTGATGAGGGTGACAACATGGGTGAGGCTCGCAAGGTGGCATGGTTGCATGCTGGTGGCGCAGGCTTGGATTATGCTATGCGTCCTACCGATGGCTTTGAATATACAGATATCGATGCTACCACTGATGAAGTTACCGATGAGTCTTTGCGTAGCTACGAGGCAGTGGTTGTTGGTTCAGACGTAACAGCCGAGTCTCCTGCTTATCCAACCTTGGAGAAGAACATCGCTTTCGTGCCAATGGTTAACTTGAACAACAAACTCTTTGGTTATACCGCAGCTGCTGACGATGTAACAACAATGACCGTGACCGATGCTGATGCAGGCTATTGGACAAACCTTACGCTTGAGGATGGTACATTCGATTATGCATCTAATGTGTCTGTAACTCTTCCAGAGAAGTTTGCCAACGACGAGGTTATCGCTAAGCAGGGTGATGCTGTTGCCATCCATCGTCATAATAATGGTGCAGGCAAGAACAGCTACTTCCTGTTGGGTTCTGATGAAACCGCTGTAACAACTTACGCCGAGTGGCCTAGCCTTCTTGGTAATATCATCAACGAGGCTGCTCAAACCAAGCGTGATGTAACCAATGCTGCTGCTCCTTCTTATTCTTTGAACTATGCAGATCAGCAGACCACAGTTTCTATCAGTTGTGCAACTGGTAGTTCTCAGGTCTATTATAAGGTAGGCGATGGCGAGTACCAGCTTTATTCTGAGCCATTGGTTTACACAGAGCCTGTTAAGTTGACAGCTTATGCTGTTTCTGAGGGTTATCTCCAGAGTGAGGAATCTTCTAAGGAAATCGACATCCAGTCTCAGGCAGCAGCTCCGGTTGTTGAGATTGCATCAGAGGAAGGTAAGTCTGTCATCACTATTACCAACAAGGAAGAGGGTGCTCAGGTTTACTATTCATTCAGTGGACAGACCAAGACCAGCACTGCTGCTACCTATGCAGAGCCTGTAGAGGTAACTGAGCCTGGTACCATCACTGCTTTTGCGGTTGCTGAGGGCAAGTTGCAGAGCGAGGCTGTAGCTGTAGAGTTTGCAGTAAAGGGTATTCCTGAAGTTAAGGATACGATCTCTCACTTCACTGCCAATGAGGCTGATTGGTTCACAAATGCTGTTGTAACAGATGCTGATGGTGTTTCTACTCCTTTGGCAGAAGCTATTACTGCTGGCAGTGCTAGTGGTGCAGCTAAGGCTGTTTATTACTTCGGCAAGTCTGCTTGGGCTTACTATGGTAGCGAGGTTGACCATACCGAGACAGATCCTGAGACAGGTGAGGAGAAAGTTATCTATAAGCCAGACCCAAAGGCTTACAAGTATGTATCTTCTACTTCTGATACGGATTGGATTATCGAATCTGAAGGTCAGGTAATCACAGGTGAGACCAATGTCTCTGCTTCTTCTGGTATCTTCACTGGTACTGCTGGTTATTTTGCAGAAGAGGCTATCGATGAGATAGGCGGTACACCTTCTAAGGGTAAGGTTAGCTTTGGTGGTAAGTCTTCAGGTGATCCTTATACTATGCGTGTGAAGTCAACCAAGACATTTGATGGAACATTTGATGTTGTTACTTATCTTTCTAATGGTGGTAAGGACGACCTTGGCATCGAGTTGCAGAAGTCAGCTGATGGTACAACTTGGGAGAAGGTTGGAGATCTGAACTTCTCTAAAACTCAGCGTTTGTACAAGAAGACTCGTTTCCACTTGAACGAGGCTACTCCTGTTTACCTCCGTGTTGCTCAGGTATCTGGTGGTTCTAAGGGTCAGCTTTATGACATCTATGTTATCAAGACTGCTGGTTCTACAACAGGTATTGAGTCTATCCCTGCTGCTGATGCTGCAAAGAATGTGAAGGTAATGAAGTTCAGCAAGAATGGTCGCCTTGTTATTCAGAAGGGTAATACCATCTATAATGTTGCTGGCTTGAAGCTCAACTAATAAATAGAATATTTTTCAAGGCAGGCTGCATAATCGGTGTAGCCTGCCTTTATTGTTTTAAATAGAATAGATGACATTTCATACACTCTCTTAGCTGTAGAACTACGAGAAGTCTAGTTGTACAACTAGAGAGTGTGAAGTTGTACAACTATAAGGTGTGTCGTTGTACAACTATTGGGTATATTGTTGTACGATTATAAGGTGTTGTCACGAGGCTCGGCAGACCTGCTGACTGCAGCGAGCAGGTCTGCTGACTAGGCTCAGCAGGTCTGCCGAGCCTAGTGGAAATCTCTCTGAAGGCATATTCTCGCACCCTGAAAGATATGTTCTTGCACTCTGAAAGATATGTTCTTGCACTCTGAAAGATATGTTCTTGTTCTCTGAAAGATATGTTCTTGCACCCTGGAAAAGGATTTTTGATAATAATACACTAAAAAATGATACTTATTTCCCAATTTTGCTTTTGTTTCAGATAAAAGTTGTATCTTTGCCCTCAATTAAAACGGCTGAAACAAAATGAAATATATAAGATTTATCATCATAATCTTTGTAATATTGGCTCTCCAAGCATGCCTTTGGCATGGAAAGCAAGCTCATGAGGTCGATAATCACAAAGAAGAGGTAAGTCAGGAGACTTCTATTGATACACTCTCACTTCCCATTGATGTGAGAGTCAAATTTGTGACCCTTCAAGACGGGTTGCCTTCTAATGCTGTGTCTGATATTTATCAGGATCAAAAAGGATTCATGTGGTTTTCTACCAACAATGGATTGGCAAGATATGATGGCAATCAGATGAAGGTGTATTTACAGGATAGTGCGTATGCTTCTAGTTCCGACCGCCGTGTGAAGCGCATCACGGAAGATAAGGACTTTAAGTATATGTGGATTTATACTGCCTCTGAGACATTCTATTGTCTGGATATGACAACGGGACATCTGGTGGATTACCTGTCGGAGGCGAAAGGATGGAGAGCACAGGAAAGACCTTTGCATTTTACCCAATCAAAATTGCAGGAAAACGGACTGTTCTATATGTGGGGACCAAAGGATGGGGGGGGCTCATCGTAGATTATCGTGATGGGAACTTCAAGGTGAAGCACCTTTCGGCTAAAGAGATGGAGGCTATTCTGCCCAAGTTGCAGGATGTAAAAATGGCTGATAAGCAGCTGGTGCAAAAATGGAAGGTGCCTAATGGGCGTGTGCTTACTGATAATAAAGGTGGCAAGTGGATTTACAACAATACGGGCATCTTGCGTAAGGTGGTGGGCGATAGCCTGATTACCTTGCGCTTGTTGCCAAATGAAACCAACTATATCGATTACGAACGTTTTAACATCGTGGAGGATAACCACGGTCTGGTTTGGATATCCACTTATGGTAAGGGACTTTTTGTATTCAACCACGACTTGAACCAAGGACAGCACTTCGTAGCAAACGAGAAGGGGGAATCACCGATAGCCTCAAATTACCTGCTTTGCATTACTGCCGACCGTCGTGATGGAGTATGGGTAAGTGCTGAGTATGGAGGAGTGTCACATCTCCAGGTAATGGACAAGGGTGTGGTGCGCATTTTCCCGAATGGCAGGGAGAACCTCGATTTATCTAATGTGGTGAGGATGGTAAAGAAACAGCGTGATGGTTCGGTAATGGTGGGTACTCGTGATGGATGCCTGTACCATTATAGTGCCGACATGGCGCAAATGCTGGTAAAGAGCCATTTCGATTCCAATATATATAGTGTGGTGGAAATGCCACAGGGAAGAATGTGGATTGGTACCCGAGGAAAGGGTATTTATGGCATTCCAGGACTGGATTTCAAGAACAAGAAAGTGTTCTGTCTGAAACCGGATGATCGGGGACGTATGTGGATAGGTACCTTTGGCGAAGGCTTGAGTGTAGCTATCCCTCGTGGTGAAGGATATGAGGTGAAGACATTCTTTGCTGATAGTGTAGGACTTAATGAAGTAAGATGTCTTGCCATCGACCGGAAAGGTATGCTTTGGGGCGGTACTTCGGGTGGCCTCTTCTGTGTAGATCCTACTCGGTTTGCTGCTGATGGAAAGGGGCTTCGTGTCTATAAGCGAGGCTCCGAGATACATGATATGTTGGTTGATAGGCAGGGAAGACTGTGGCTCACGGTGCCGGGTGAAGGATTGGGGTGCATGCAGGATGGAAATTTCCGTATTCTGGATGCTTCGCAGGGACTTATCAACAATATGGTGCAGTCGGTGGTGGAAACCGAAGATGGAAATCTGTGGGTATCTACACAGCAGGGTGTATCTTGCTGGAAGGCAAAGGATAATTCCTTTGATAACTATCTCTTCTCCCGGGTCATGATGGGCAATGTATATAATGAGAATTCGGCAGTATGTCTCGATGATGGCAGGGTGTTGTTGGGTGGCAATTATGGCCTGACCATCATCAATCCTTCCCGTATCAGTCATGTCAAGGGACAGACTTCCGTGGTGTTTACCTCTCATCCTTATTCTGATGAGATGACCTTGTCGTACGAGGAACGTTCGCCTAAGATTAACTTCTCTACGCTCGATTATTCCGATGTGAACAACGTGAAATATACCTATTGGCTAGAGGGATACGATTCGTCTTGGAGTGTTCCTTCTCCTACTCCTTGGGTTAATTACCAGAATCTGCCATTTGGCAGTTATCGCCTTCACGTCAAGGCATCCTATTCCGATGGTATCTGGGGCAAGGAAAGTGTACTCGATATCAGCGTTGAGCCTCCATTCTATCTGTCGGTATGGGCATGGGTGTTCTATGCCTTGTTCCTCACGGTGGTGATAGTTATGGTAGTCAAGAGCATTCGTGAAAAGAATATCCTGAAGGGAAAAATCAAGTCCGAACAGGAGCTTATACGCTATAAGTTGGTGTTCTTTACCAATATTGCACATGAGTTCCGCACACCGCTTACATTGATTCAAGGCTCTCTCGAAAAGGAGAAGCGCATCATGAAGACGAATCATTGGCAGTTGGAGTTGGAGAAAACCGTGAGAACGATGGATAAGAGTGTGCAGCGTATGTTGCGACTCATCGACCAACTGCTGGAATTCAGAAAGATGCAGACAGGAAAACTGAAGCTTTCCTTGCAGGAAACGGATGTTGTGATGTTCGTGCAGGGCATCTGCAAGATGTTTGACGATGCGGCTGAATCTAAGCAGATAGATTTTAAGTTTGAGTCTCAGTTGCCAGCCTATCTGATGTATCTTGACCAGCAAAAAATGGACAAGGTGGTGTTCAATCTTTTGTCCAACGCCTTCAAGTACACCCCTGCCAAGGGAACCATCTCTGTAAGCCTCTCTTTCACGGATGTGCTGACCATTCGTGTGGCTGATACGGGAGTGGGCATTCCGCAGGAGAAGCGAGCACAGCTCTTCAGCCGATTCATGCAGAGTAGTTATACGGGCGAGAGCTTTGGCATCGGACTCCATCTTACCCATGAACTTGTGAGGACGCATCATGGCGAGATAACTTATCAGGAGAACGAGGGTGGAGGTTCGGTCTTTGTGGTCACGATACCTCTGCAGAAAGACTGCTACGAGGCTTCCGACTTCTTGGTAAAGGACAGCCCTATCCTGAAGGCCGATTTGACAAAGGAACGGGACGGACAGGAAGAAAAAACAACTGATGCTGTGCCTTCTGCACCATCTGCTCCGCTCAACCGTCGTACCGTTCTTCTGATAGAAGACGACAACGATGTACGTGAGTTCCTGCTCTCTGAACTGGAGAGCTGTTTCGACCTGAAGGTGGCTTCGGATGGCAAGGCGGGTATTGCCATGGCAAAGGAGTTGGATGTCGACTTGATAGTAAGCGACGTGATGATGCCTGGAATGAATGGCTTCGAGCTTACTAAACGTCTAAAGAACAGTTTTGAGACGAGTCATATCCCCATTATTCTCCTCACAGCCCTCAGTACTGACGAGAATGTGCTCGAAGGAACAGAGTCGGGAGCCGATGCTTACATTACCAAGCCGTTCAGCCCGCAGTTGCTCATGGCTCGCATTCTGCAGTTGCTCAACCAGCGTGAGATACTTCGTCAGAAGTTTGGCAAGGTGCCACCGGAGATTCGTTCTGCCATGCTCAGAAACGAGCAGGACAGCTTGTTTGTCAAGCGTCTTGACAGTATCGTCTATTCTCGCCTTGGCGAACAAGATCTTTCTGTCGACAAGGTGGCAGGACTGTTGCACTTGGGACGCACCATCTTCTATAAAAAGGTAAGGGGAACTACGGGTTATACACCTAATGAGTATATCCGTGTCATCCGACTGAGAAAAGCCGCCGAACTGTTGAAGGAGAGCGAGAAGAATGTGTCGGAGGTGGCTTATGCTGTAGGTTTCGACAATCCGTACTACTTCAGCAAGTGCTTCAAGGAGCAGTTTGGTATGCCGCCATCGCAGTACAGAAGTTAAAATGGTTTTTAAAGGAGATTTTCTTTAGGAGTTAAAGAGAGAGTGTAAACTAAACTGTGTCAAGCTACAATAAAAGTAGTTTAACACAGTTTTTATATTATGGACAACTTAGAAATTGATTACAAGAAAGCAGCTC
>JAIINY010000157.1:0-6895 GCA_022741625.1 Prevotella sp.
GTTGGCACACTTTTTGTCAAAACAACCAATAAAAGAATAATCATGTTTAAAAAAATTAAGGCTATGTCAAAAGAAAAGAAAATTAATATAGAGGACGGTAACGCAAAGGAGCAGGTTCTCAATGAGAATGCAGAACAGAACGCTACCCAGAATAACGATAACGTAGAGAATAAGGCTGATGAGCAGAATGCGGAAAAGACTGACACAAAGTCGGCAGATGCTGACAATCAGACAGAGAATACTGACAATGAGGCAGACAAGGCAGAAGTTGACCCTCTGAAGAAGGCTCAGCAGGAAGTAGAAGAGCTCAAGAAGGCTTTGCTTTACAAGACTGCCGAGTTTGAGAACTACCGCAAGCGCACCATGAAGGAGAAGACAGAACTGATTCTCAATGGTGGCGAGAAGACCATCTCTGCCATCCTTCCTATCCTCGACGACTTTGAGCGCGCACTTGCCGACAAGAGCGAAGATCCTAAGGCTATCAAGGAAGGTGTACAGATGATTTTCAACAAGTTCATCAAGACACTCGAAGGTCTCGGCGTGAAGAAGATTGAGACTGCAGACAAGGATTTCGATGTAGATTTCCACGAGGCAATCGCTATGGTACCAGGAATGGGCGATGACAAGAAGGGTAAGGTAATCGACTGCGTGCAGACTGGTTACACCCTCAACGACAAGGTGATTCGTCACGCTAAAGTAGCAGTAGGTCAATAAAAATATAGAGAAAAATGGCAAAGAGAGACTATTACGAGGTGCTGGGCGTAGATAAGCAGGCATCAGAAGACGAGATTAAGAAGGCTTACCGCAAGATAGCCATCAAATATCATCCAGACCGCAATCCTGGCAACAAGGAGGCAGAGGATAAATTTAAGGAAGCTGCCGAAGCATACGAGGTTCTTCACGACCCTCAGAAGCGCCAGCAGTACGATCAGTTTGGATTCAACGGTCCTCAGGGAGGATTTGGCGGTTTCGGCGGTGGCGCAGGCATGGATATGAACGACATCTTCTCGATGTTTGGCGACATCTTCGGCGGTCACGGTGGATTCGGTGGCGGTTTCGGCGGATTTAGCGGAAGTGCCCAGCCACAGCAGTACCAGGGTAGAGACTTGCGCGTACAGGCTAAGCTTACTTTGGAAGAGGCTTACGCAGGTTGCACCAAGAAGTTCAAGATTCGCAAGGACGTTCCATGTTCTTCTTGCCATGGTACAGGATGCGAGAGTGGTTCTCAGCCAGAGACCTGCCCTACCTGTCACGGAACAGGTTACACCGTTCGCACTGTCCGCTCTATGTTCGGTACGATGCAGACCCAGGCTGCCTGCCCTACTTGCGGCGGCGAAGGTCACATTATCAAGAACAAGTGTAAAGCTTGCGGCGGCGACGGAATCGTAACTGGCGAGGAGGTTGTAGAAATCAACATTCCAGCTGGTGTTGATGACGGAATGGTTGTAACAGTTCCAGGAAAGGGAGGCGCCGGCAAGCACAATGGCGTAAACGGCGATCTTCAGGTGATTGTACGTGTAGAAAAGAGTGAGAACTTTGAGCGTAAGGATAAGGATCTCTACTACAATCTCGTACTCGACTTCTCTACAGCCGTTCTCGGTGGTGAGGTAGAAATCCCAACATTAGATGGAAAGACCACCATCAAGATTGAACCGGGCACCCAGCCGGGCAAACAGGTTCACCTTCGTGGCAAGGGAATGCCAGCCATCCAGGGATACGGTTACGGAAAAGGAGACATCATCGTGAACATCACTGTCTATATTCCTAAGACTCTGAACAAGGAGGAGAAGGAACTGGTGAAGAAGTTCAAGGAGTGCGAGAACTTCCAGGCCGACAAGGCTACCAAGAAGTCTCTCTTCGACAGCATCAAGAATCTCTTCAATAAATAACTCTCTCCCATCATGAGGAGAAAGTGATTTCTAGAGAACAATATCTTTCTAGACAAACAAAAGATTACTGGCAATCTCAATCATTGGCTGACGCCGGTGTTGGGATTGCCTCTTTTTGTTTATACACATTATTATATATATAAGAAATGAATTATCAAGAAACAACAGAATACCTCTTCAACAGTACTCCTGTCTTTGAGAAAATTGGAGCGAAGGCTTACAAGCCAGGCTTGCAGACCACATTCGCCCTGGATGATCACTTCGGTCACCCTCATCAGAAATACAAGACCATCCACATAGCCGGAACCAACGGCAAAGGATCCAGCTCCCATACCCTTGCTGCCATTCTTCAGAGCCAGGGTTACAAGGTAGGACTCTACACCTCTCCCCATCTGGTAGATTTCAGAGAACGTATCCGAGTGAACGGAGAATGCGTTCCGGAGCAGTATGTCATTGACTTCGTAGAAGAGAACCGTGCTTTCTTCGAACCACTTCATCCATCCTTCTTCGAACTCACTACAGCCATGGCACTGAAATACTTTGCAGAGCAGAAGGTGGATTATGCGGTCATCGAAGTGGGACTGGGCGGAAGACTCGACTGCACCAACATCATCACCCCAATCCTTTCCATCATCACCAACATCAGCTTCGACCACACCCAGTTCCTGGGCAACACCCTTGCCGAGATTGCCGGTGAAAAGGCAGGAATCATCAAGCCTGGCGTTCCGGTAGTCATTGGAGAATACCTCCCGGAGACCCGAACCGTATTCGAGAACAAGGCGAAGTCTGAGAATGCACCGATTCTTTTCGCCCAGGACTTTGATGTAACCCGTCTTGAAAGCAGCGAAACCTGCGATGTAGATATGGAGCTCAAGGGTTCCTATCAGGAGCGCAACAAGAAGACAATCCTGACTGCACTTCATATACTGCGCCAGAAACTCGCGATCAGTGATGAAGCCATCCGTGAAGGATTTGCCCACGTATGCGAACTGACTGGTCTGCGCGGAAGATGGGAAAAACTCAATGACGCTCCCCTCACCATCTGCGATACGGGCCATAATCTCGCCGGCTGGAACTACCTTGCACCGCAGATCAACTCCGTAAAAGCCGAGACTAAGCACATCGTTTTCGGCATGGTGGATGACAAGGATGTGGCGCACGTATTACAACTATTGAAGGAAAAGCTGGAAAACCGGGTAAAATACTACTGGACGCAGCCTTCTACCAAAAGAGCCATCCCTGTAGAAAATTTGAGAGAACTTGCATTAAAGCTAGACTTACGAGGAAACGCATATCATTCTGTAAAAGAAGCATATAATGCAGCTATAGAAAATGCAGAAAAAGGCGATTTTGTCTTCATTGGCGGTTCAAGTTATGTAGTGGCAGATTTGCTCTCCTAGAAATTTTTAGTTTTTTTAAATCAAATAATTGCTAAATAATTTGTCACATTCATTTTTTTTTAGTTACTTTGCAGTAGATTACTTTAGAACATAAAGTAGAGTAACTAAAAAAATGACATATTATGAATACAGAACCAGTTAACAAGTGTGGTTTGAAAAGAGAAGATTTTCAGACCACAGTACAGGGAAAGAAGACTGATCTCTTCGTGTTGAGAAACAATCAGGGCAACGAGGTTGCTGTGACGAACTACGGTGGTGCTGTTGTAGCTATCATGATGCCAGACAAGGACGGCAACTATGCCAATCTCGTTCAGGGTCACGACAACATCCAGGACGTCATCAACTCACCTGAGCCTTTCTTGAGCACCCTCATCGGTCGATACGGTAACCGTATTAAGGAAGGTAAGTTTACCCTTCATGGTAAGGAGTATCAGTTAGCATGCAACAACGGCAAGAACCATTTGCATGGAGGTCCTACTGGATTCCACGCACATGTTTGGGATGCTACCCGCATGAGCGACAACGCAGTTGTCCTGAAGTACACCAGCCCATACGGCGAGGAAGGTTTCTCAGGAGAATTGACCGTCTGGGTGGCTTATACCTTGACAGACGACAACGAGTTCGTCATCAAGTATCAGGCAACCACCAACAAGATGACCATCTGCAACCTCACTCACCATGCATTCTTCTCAATCCAGGGTATTGCTAACCCTACCCCAACAGTTGACAACATCATCTGTCAGGTTAACGCAGACTACTATCTCCCTATAGATGAGACATCTATCCCTACAGGTGAGATCTTGAAGGTAGAGGGTACTCCATTCGATTTCCGCACTCCAAAGCCAATCGGACAGGACATCGATGCAGATGACGAACAGATTAAGAATGGTTCTGGTTACGACCATAACTATGTATTGAACAAGAAGGAAGAAGGCGAGTTGAGCTTTGCTGCTCGCATCAAGGATCCTGTAAGCTGCCGCACCATGGAGGTTTACACCACAGAGCCAGGTCTGCAGATGTACACAGGTAACTTCCTGACAGGCATCAAGGGTCAGCATGGTGCAACCTTCCCACGCCGCAGCGCAGTATGCTTTGAGGCACAGAAGTTCCCAGACACACCTAACCACCCTTACTTCCCAAGCTGCAGATTGTGTCCAGGTGAGACCTACACCCAGAAGACCATCTACAAGTTTGGTGTAGAGAAATAAGATAAATCACTAATAATCAGATAGGAGTTGCTGCCTCTGAAAGAGAACTTCGAGGCAGCCACTCCTTTTTGCGGTAAAATTCTGACTAGAATAAACATTAAATAATAACAATATCAACTATCGAGTTTAAACAATGGAACAAAACAATGGAAACAACAACGGTCGTGTCATTGCAATCATCACGATGTGTTTTATCTTTGCAATGATCTCGTTCGTAACTAACATGGGAGCACCTTTTGGCAACATCTGGGGCTTCAAGTACTCTTGGGCAGCCATGATGGGTAACTTCATGAACTTCGCCGCTTACCTCTTCATGGGTATTCCCGCAGGTAAGATGATCGAAAACAAGGGTTACAAGAAAACAGCCCTCATCGCACTTGCTATCGGCACAATCGGTTTGATGATCCAGTACTTATCAAGTATCTTCGGTGACGACATCCCAGTATTCACACTCAGCTCTGGCGCAGTTTGCCTCAACTTGATTATTTATCTGTTGGGTGCATTCATCTGTGGTTTCTGCGTATGTATGCTTAACACCGTGGTAAACCCAATGTTGAACTTGCTCGGTGGCGGTGGTAACCGTGGTAACCAGCTCATTCAGATTGGTGGTACATTGAACTCTTTGAGTGGTACTCTTACCCCATTGCTGGCAGGTGTACTCGTAGGTACAGTTACAGCCAACACCAGCATGAGCGACGTAGCTCCTCTCCTCTTCATCGGTATGGCAGTATTCATTGCAGCCTTCTTCATCATTTGGTTCGTAGCTATTCCTGAGCCAAACATCAAGAAAGAGAATGTGCAGTACACCCACAGTCCTTGGTCTTTCCGCCACTGCGTACTCGGTGTCATCGGTATCTTCTTCTATGTAGGTGTTGAGATTGGTATTCCAGCTCAGCTCATCTTCTACATCAGTAGCATGGACTTCACGGGTGCAGCTTCTGTAGGTGGAGCTTTCGCAGCAGTTTACTGGTTGCTTATGATGTGCGGCCGATTCCTCAGCTCATTCATCAGCGGTGCTGTTTCTACCAAGACACAGGTGACAGTAGTTTCATCAGTTGCTATCCTCCTGCTGCTCATAGCCATCTTCTTGCCAGAGACCAACACACTGAACTTCTCATTGGCAGGTGATTCGGAGATTGCAAACCTTCTCAAGCTCGACGATCACGGTACCGGTCTTGTAGCATTTACAATTCCTACCAAGTGTGTGCTCATTGCCAGCTGCGGTTTGTGTACTTCTATCATGTGGGGTGGTATCTTCAATCTTGCAGTTGAGGGTCTTGGCAAATACACCGCTCAGGCATCAGGTATCTTTATGATGATGGTAGTAGGTGGTGGCGTAATGCCTCTCATCCAGGATGCAGTTGCTAAGGCTGCTGGTCCTATCGCATCTTACTGGGTTATCATTGCTATGATCGCATACATTCTTTTCTATGCGCTTGTAGGTTGCAAGAATGTCAATAAGGACATCCCAGTAGAATATATTTCGTAGATTTTTCGGGGGGTGAAGCAAGACTTGATTTACCCGGGAATAATAAGTTAATAATCAAATCTTTTAATAATAACATTTAAACAACAACAATTATGGATATCGAAAAAGTAAGAAGCCGTTTCATCAAGCACTTTGATGGCAAAACAGGTAACATCTATATGTCACCAGGTCGTATTAATCTGATTGGCGAGCACACAGATTATAATGGTGGATTCGTATTCCCAGGTGCAGTAGATAAGGGCATTATGGCTGAGATCCGTCCTACCGGAACAGAGACGGTGATGCTCTACTCTATCGACTTGAAGGACCGTGTAGAGTTCAAGGTAAACGACCCTGAGGGGCCTCGCGCATCTTGGGCACGCTACATCTACGGTATCTGCCAGGAGATGAAGGCGCTGGGAGTTGATGTAAAGGGCTTCAATGCTGCATTCTATGGCGACGTGCCTCTCGGTGCAGGTATGTCTTCTTCAGCAGCTCTTGAGAGTTGCTTTGCTTTCGCTCTGAACGATCTCTTTGGTGACAACAAGGTTTCTAAGTGGGATCTAGTTCTCGCTGGTCAGGCTACAGAGCACAAGTACGTAGGTGTAAACTGCGGTATTATGGACCAGTTTGCTTCTGTATTCGGCAAGGAGGGCAAGTTGATGCGCCTCGACTGCAACAGCCGTGAGTTTGAGTACTTCCCATTTGAGCCTAAGGGTTACAAGCTCTGCCTGGTTAACTCTAAAGTTAAGCACGAGTTGGCTGGTTCTCCATACAACGACCGTCGCAACTCTTGCGAGAACGTGGTTAAGCACATCGCTGCCAAGCACCCAGAGGCTAAGTTCGAAACTCTCCGCGATTGCACATGGGAACAGTTGGAAGAGGTTCGCGCTGAGGTAGGCGAAGAGGATTACAGCCGCGCTCACTTCG
>JAIINY010000158.1:0-6885 GCA_022741625.1 Prevotella sp.
TCCCACCTCTTCCCATTCCGAACAGAGAAGTTAAGCTCACTTGCGCCGATGGTACTGCAATGCAATGCGGGAGAGTAGGTAGCCGCCTTCTTTTATCAAAAGCCTCAGATTTCGAAAGATTTCTGAGGCTTTTTTGTTTTCACGCAAATTCTTTTTCGCTTGTTATACGTCAAGCAACTATGTTATAAAGTGTTTAAAACATTAAAAAAGCGCTGATAATCAGTCTATTACTTGTATATCTCAATTTTTTTTTGTATCTTTGCAAACGATAAGAATAAGGATATCATCTATATATCTGTTTTGTGTATGCTGGTATCCGTTAAGGTATCTAACGGAACTGAGGTGAGCAGCCTATCTTTTTCTCACAAGTTGCCACCGCGAAATCACTGATGTTGTAGTTCAGCTTTTCAGGTTCCATAAAACAAAAAATATGAAGAGAATAACAATGGTATTAGTCAGCATCTTGATGCTGATGATGAAGGTAAGTACAGCGTCGGCTGCTACAAATGGTGATGTTTCCTCTACCGATGATTTCGATTGGACTCCAGTGATGGAAGCGATTATCCAGGTAGAGAGTGAGGGTAACCCCAAAGCAAAGAGTGGAAGTTCTGTTGGTGTTATGCAGATTACTCCTATCTTAGTGGCAGAGTGTAATGACATTTTGAAGAGACGCAAGAGCAAGAAGCGTTTCACATTGTCTGATAGATTCAGTATTGCAAAGTCTAAGGAGATGTTCCTCCTGATTCAGTCTGTCCACAATCCTCTGAATAGCATCGAGCACGCAATTCGTGCTTGGAATGGTGGAAACCATTATAGTGTGAAGAGAACACAGCGCTATTTTGAGAAGGTCATGAATCTTTTGAAAAGTAATTGATTTTTGATATGTCCGATCTATCCTTCCAGGATGGATCGGATTTTTGTTTGTTCCCTATACTCATTCTCTTTTCCCACTTTTATTCCAGTTTCTGCTTTTTATCATACTTTTTCTCTATTTTTATTTGCCAAATCACACTTTTTTGTCATTAAATGTTAAAAACGCGTTAAAAAGATAACTTTTTGCTAGAAATGTTTGGCGGTTAACAAAAAAAGTAGTACCTTTGCACTCGCAATTCAGAAATGAGTTGATAATATCGCGGTGTGGAGCAGTTGGTAGCTCGCCAGGCTCATAACCTGGAGGTCGCATGTTCGAGTCCTGCCGCCGCAACCAAATAAAGGAAGTGATTAAATAATCACTTCCTTTTTTGTTTTCTTCATATTGTGTTTATCACCTTTTCTCCTCGATTTCCCTTTCATTTTGCTTTATATTCATTTGAAATCCAACATATTCTATTTTTTAACACTAAATATTTGCGTATATCGAATAAAACCACTACTTTTGCACATTGATAAATTTATGTGCAACTAATAAAATAAAGGAAGGGCTTCGATATGTCAGTATCCAAAACAAGACAAAAACTGGTAGATGTTGCAAGACAACTGTTTGCCAAGAATGGTATAGCCAATACTACAATGAATGATATTGCTGTAGCATCTGGTAAGGGGCGTCGTACGCTTTATACCTATTTCAGTAGAAAGGAAGATGTCTATTATGCAGTCATCGAGTCGGAGTTGGAGCGTCTTTCTGATAAATTGGATGAGGTAGCCAACTGTAAGATGCGTCCTCAGGACAAGATCATAGAATTGATTTATACCCATCTCAGTATGATCAAGGAAACAGTGGTACGTAATGGCAATCTTCGTGCTGAGTTCTTCCGTAACATCTGGATGGTAGAGAAAGCTCGCAAGAACTTTGATGAGGATGAAATCGAAATCTTCCGTCGTGTCTATGCCGAGGGAAAGGAAGATGGGGAATTTGACATCGACAATATAGATTTAGTTGCTGATATAACCCACTATTGTATCAAGGGGCTGGAAGTACCTTTCATTTATGGAAGATTAGGCCATGGTATGAATGTGGAGTCAAGTAAACCGCTGGTTGCAAAGGTTGTTTATGGCGCCTTGGGTAAATCAGGCTTAAAACTTTAAATAAGATATTCATAATAAACTGATTATTAATTAAATAAGAAAGAAATGGGATTATTAACAGGTAAAACTGCCCTTGTAACAGGTGCAGCTCGCGGCATCGGTAAGGCTGTCGCTATGAAATTTGCTTCTGAGGGTGCTAACATCGCATTCACAGACCTCGTACTCAATGATGATATGGCAGCTGGCTTGGAGGCTACTCGCAAGGAGATTGAGGCTCTTGGTGTAACATGCCGCGCATACGCTGGTAATGCTGCTGACTTCGAGGAGACTGAGAAGACCGTTAAGCAGATTCACGCAGATTTCGGTTCTATCGATATTCTCGTTAACAACGCAGGTATCACTAAGGACGGTTTGATGCTTCGTATGTCTGAGGCTCAGTGGGATGCAGTTTTGAACGTAAACTTGAAGTCTGCCTTCAACTTTATCCACGCTTGTTCTCCTGTCATGCTCCGTCAGCGTAGCGGTTCTATCATCAACATGGCTTCTGTTGTTGGTGTTCATGGTAACGCTGGTCAGTGCAACTATGCAGCTTCTAAGGCTGGTATGATTGCTTTGGCTAAGTCTATTGCCCAGGAGTTGGGTCCTAAGGGTGTACGTGCTAACGCAGTAGCTCCTGGTTTCATCGAGACTGCTATGACTGCACAGTTGCCAGAGGAAATCCGTAAGGACTGGATGAAGAAGATTCCTTTGCGTCGTGGTGGTCAGACTGAGGATATTGCAAATGTTTGTCTCTTCCTCGCTTCTGATATGTCAAGCTACGTAAGCGGTCAGGTAATCCAGATCGATGGTGGTATGAATATGTAATCTATTGGCATCTGTTTTAGATAAAACATGCAGGTAGTTTACGAGGACAACCATATAATTATCGTCTCTAAGAGAAGTGGTGAAATCGTGCAGGGCGACAAGACCGGCGATGAGCCTCTCTCAGAGACGGTAAAACAATATATCAAGGAGAAGTACCAGAAACCAGGAAATGTATTCCTGGGAGTGGTGCATCGACTTGATCGTCCTGTCTCAGGACTCGTGGTATTTGCCAAAACCTCCAAGGCGTTGAGCCGCCTGAACAATATGTTCCGGGATGGTGAGGTGCACAAGACCTATTGGGCTATCGTGAAGAATATGCCACGTGAGACTGAGGCAACATTGACTCATTGGATAGTAAGAAACGAAAAGCAGAATAAAAGCTATGCTTACGACCATGAGGTGAAGAATTCGAAGAAGGCGATATTGAAGTATAAGGTGATAGGGCATACTGATCATTACACCCTTTTGGAAGTGAACCTGATGACAGGCCGTCATCATCAGATCAGATGCCAGTTGGCTAAGATGGGATGCCCGATCAAGGGCGACCTGAAATACGGTTCCTCTCGCAGCAATGCCGACGGAAGTATCTCTCTTCTCTCGCACAAGGTAGAGTTTGTGCATCCAGTATCAAAAGAAACCATTGTAGTGGAAGCTCCTCTGCCAGATGATAATCTATGGAGAGCTATTGCTCCATAACAATTTAATATCCATGCTTATGAAGAAGTATGCGAAATGGGTGGGGATCGTTGTTCTTACCCCATTCGTGCTCATATTATTGTTGGCTGTTTTGCTTTATTTGCCTCCAGTACAGAACTGGGCAGTAAAGCAAGTTGCTTCTTATGCTTCAGAATCGACGGGCATGGATATTTCCGTAAAGCATGTACAACTCGTTTTCCCTCTCAAGCTGGGAGTGGAAGGCGTGAAAGTACTGCAACCTGTCGATTCATTGAAGAACAGCAGAAACCTTGCTTTAAGAAATAAAAAAGATACCGTAGCCGACATCCAGAAGATGGTGGTAGATGTGCAGTTGCTGCCACTCTTCAGCAATCAGGTGATGGTGGATGAACTGAACTTCACGAAGATGAAGGTGAACACCACCAACTTTATCCACGAAGCCCGAATCAAGGGAGATGTGGGCAGATTGCAGCTGATGGCGCATGGTATAGATCTGGGTAAAGAGCACGTGAATGTGAACGATGCCCTGATTTCAGATGCCAGATTGTCTGTAGAATTGAGCGATACAGTTCCGCCAGATACGACTCCGAGCACCAATTACTGGAAGATCCACTTACAGAAACTGAAACTAAAGAATACCGATTTTACCCTACACATGCCTGGAGATACCCTTCAGGTGAATGCTTATTTCGGTGATGTGCTCGCCCGCACCACCTACCTTGACCTGTTCAAAGGTCTGTATCAGGTCAAGCACTTGGACTGGAAAAACGGCAGGGTGAACTACGACCAGAATTTCGAACGTCCTGTATCCGGTCTGGACTTCAACCATCTTGCCTTCCACGATATGGCATTGAAGGCCGATTCCTTCTATTTCTGCGATTCCAGAATTGATGTAAAGATCAAGGAAGCAAGAATGAAGGAGAAGAGTGGACTGAAGATAGATCAGCTTAATGGCAGATTTGTGATGGATTCCTTGAAGTTGCAGTTGCCTGATCTCTATTTCCGTACTCCAGAATCTCATTTGCAGGCAACTGTAGATATGGATATGAACGCCTTTGCCGAGAAGAATCCTGGCAAGGTGATGGCGCGTGTGAAAGGTGCCTTGGGACGTTCTGATCTATTCCTCTTCATCGGTGATGCATTGCCAAAGCAGATGAAGAGCCGATGGCCTTACTATCCGATGAAGGTGGAAGGTTCGCTGAAGGGAAACATGCAGCGTGCCTCTTTCTCGGGAGTCAAGGTGAATCTGCCTACTGTTTTCGATTTAAGCACGGATGGCATAGTAGCTAATATGACAGATATGAATCGTCTGAAAGCGAATATCAATCTGAAGGCACGCACCTATAATCTCGGTATGGTAACAGCCATGTTCGATCCTGCCTTGACACAGGAAATCCGCATCCCTAGTGGCATCGGCATTCAGGGAAATGTGAAGATGGATGGAACGAAGTATGCCACCAGACTGGCTCTTACCGAAGGTAAGGAAAGCATGAAGGTGGATGCTACCATCGATGCCAAGACCCGTAGGGATGGCAGCATCGATATGAATCGCCTGGCTTATCAGGCAAAGTTGCAGGCACGACAGATTCAGGCCCAGCATTTCCTGCCTCACCAGAATCTCTACACCTTTACGGGAGAGGTAGAGGCAAAGGGCGTGGGTACTGATTTCCTATCGCCTCGAACCCGACTGATGGCGAAAGCCAAGGTTAACCAGGTACATTATGACAAGTATCAGTTGCATGACATGGTGGCTGATGCGCAGGTTGCCAACGGTAGAATTCATGCCAAGCTGGATAGTAGGAATGAGCTGCTGAATGGTAACATCGCCGTGGATGCCCTGGCTAATACCAAGAAGTTGCAGGCTACACTGGTGGCAGATGTGCGCCATGCCGATATGTATCAGTTGAAGATTACCGATAAGCCAGTGGATGTTTCGCTCTGTGGTCAGATCGATGTTCATTCCGATCTGAAGGATCGTCACAAGGTATGGGCTAACCTGGATGATATCACTGTAAGGACAGAAAAGAAAGTCTATCGCCCGGTAGGTGTGAAGGTCGATATCCTGACCGATAGGGACACCACCCATGCCATAGCAGAGTGTGGAGATTTCCGTCTGAACATGGATGCGCATGGAGGCTACGAGAAACTCCTGCACAGAGTTACCGGTTTGCAGAAGGAATTATGGAAGCAGCTCAAGAACCGTCGCATCGATCAGGTGATGATTCGCAACAGTTTCCCTAGCGGACATATCTACCTTTCTACAGGTAAGGATAACTTCATTTCCCGATTCCTCGAATATATGGGTTACCATTTCAAGTCGGTGGAGATGGAGCTGAATGCTTCGCCTGTGGCGGGACTCGAAGGATATATGAACATCGACTCCCTGGTAGCGGGTGGCATGCAACTGGATACCATCCGTGCCTTGGTCCATACGCAGGGAGATACTATCCGTTATTCGGCTCGTGTTCAGAACAATAAGCACAATCCGCAGTATGTGTTCCGTGCTTTGGTAGATGGCGAGGTTCAGGAGCATGGTTCCAATATCAAGGCTCGCCTCTATGATGCATCCAATAAGTTGGGTGTGGATGTGGGACTTGCTGCCATGTTGCAGCCTAATGGGGTGAAAGTGTCTCTGATAGATACCCATCCGATATTGGGTTATAAGGAGTTCGTAGCCAATGATTCCAACTATGTGATGTTGAGTGATGACGGACGTGTATCTGCCGATCTGGTGCTGAAGGCAGCAGCGGGCAATATGGGTATGCGTGTCTATTCCAACGATAAGAACGAGGATGCCCTGCAGGATATCACCGTCAGCATGAGCAGGTTCAATCTGGACAAGGTGCTGAGTGTGATTCCGTATATGCCGGATATCACGGGTATCATGGATGGTGACTTCCACATTATCCAGACCAAGGAAGAACTCTCTGTTTCTTCTAATCTGAAGATAGATAACATGACCTACGAGAAATGTCCGATGGGCAATGTGGGCTCGGAGTTTACCTATATGCCAAAGAGTGACGGTTCTCACTATGTAGATGCCATCCTTACCTATGAGGGTGATGAGGTGGCAACTGTTACGGGTACATACAAGTCGGAAGGTGCCGGCGATCTGGATGCAGAGGTAGGATTAGAGAAGCTTCCTTTGCACTTTATCAATGGTTTTGTACCTGATCAGCTCATCGGTTTGAAGGGATATGGTGAAGGCGCCCTGAAGATGAAGGGAGCCTTGAGCAATCTTGATATCGATGGTGAGGTATATCTCGATTCTGCTTATCTGGTAAGTGTGCCATACGGTATTTCCATGCGATTTGCCAATGATCCAGTGCGCATTACAGACAGTAAGCTGCTCTTCGAGAACTTCATGATGTATGCCAACAA
>JAIINY010000159.1:0-6877 GCA_022741625.1 Prevotella sp.
ACCGCAGCACCATCAGCCTGTTTTGCAACTTTTCCGGTCTCAATTGTGATGGTTCTTCCATCAGGCAACTGAACACTTTTTGTAATTACGTTCATCTAATTTATTAAAACTTATTGTTTTGTCTAACATCTAATATCTAAAACGGTGCAAAGATACCTCTTTAATAATTAATAAACGAATATTTGGGCAACTATTTTCTACTTTTTTAATAATTTTATCTATCTAAGGTGCATTATTCCCGATTTTATTACTACCTTTGCAGTCGATAATTTCGCAAAATACTAAAATTCATGAAGATATCTAGAATCTATTCAGCGGCAGTGATTATGGTAGCTGCGCTGGCTCTCACTTCTTGTAACAACAAGAAATTTCATATCAACGGTAATATTACCGAGGCTCAGGACTCTATGCTCTACCTGGAGAACCTCAGTCTGAATGGTCCGGTGAAGATCGACTCGGTGAAACTGGGTGAAGACGGATCCTTCGCTTTCGAAGAGAATGCGATGGACAGCATCACTCCTGAATTCTACCGTCTCCGCATTGCCAACCAGAGCATCAACCTCAGCATCGACTCAACCGAGACCGTTAACGTGAAGGCAGCTTATCCTCAGATGAGCTACAAGTACGAGGTGGAAGGTTCTGAGAACTGCAGCAAGATCAAGGAGCTTTCGCTCAAGCAGATGACCCTGCAGAGCAATATCAACGGCATCACCAAGAGCCCTAACATCGGGGTAGATTCCATGGATGTCATCGTGGCTCGCATGCTGGCAGCATACAAGCAGGATGTAAAGACCAACTACATCTTCAAGGAGCCGATGAAGGCTTCCTCTTACTATGCACTTTTCCAGACTATCCAGTTGGGCAACACCAACTCACTCATCTTCAACCCTCGCAACAACAAGGATGACGTGAAAGTATTTGCTGCCGTAGCTACAAGCTGGGATACTTACTATCCAGGAGCAGAGCGTGGCAAGAACCTGCACAACATCGCCATCGAGGGTATGAAGGATATCCGTATCATTGACAGGCAGCGTGCACAGCAGCAGATTGAGGCAAGCAAGGTGAGCGTAAACGGATGCATAGAAATTGCCCTGCAGGACAACAAGGGACAGGTTCGCCGCCTCTCTGATCTCACCGGCAAGGTGGTATTGCTTGATTTCCATATCTTCGCCAGCAGCGAGAGTACCAAGCGCATCATGATGCTCCGTGAGCTTTACAACAAATATCATGCTGCCGGACTGGAAATCTATCAGGTTTCCGTAGATCCAGATGAACACTTCTGGAAAACATCTACCGCTGCCCTCCCATGGATCTGCGTACGTGAAGAGAACGGCATCCAGGGAACAAGTCTCCAGCTCTATAACGTGCAGAGCATCCCTACCTTCTTCCTCATCGACAGAAGCAATACTCTGAGAGCCCGCGACATACAGATCAAGGACATTGATGCAGCCATCAAGAACCTTCTTTAATACGAGCTTTCATACAACAGACAAGTCGGAAGTCTAGACTTTTCTCCAGACTTCCGGCTCCTATCATCCAATACGAGCTACAATAGATTAACAGTAACAAAATATTTTAAGCACTAAAAAATGAACAAGAAACTTTTAGCTTTCGCAGCATTGGCTCTCGTAACAGCAGGAGCAAACGCTAAAATAAAGTTGCCACACATCCTGGGTGACAACATGATTATCCAACAAGATTCAGAAGCCAACCTCTGGGGTTGGGACAAGCCTGGTACCCTGGTAGAGGTAAGCACCTCATGGTCGCAGCAGAAATATTCTGCAAAGACCGGAAAGGATGGCAAGTGGGCTGTCAAGGTACAGACTCCCAAGGCTAGCTACACTCCGCTCTCCATTACCTTCGATGATGGCGAAAAGACCACCCTCAAGAACATCTTGGCTGGTGAAGTATGGGTCTGCGCCGGACAAAGCAATATGGAGATGCCGGCGAAAGGTTTCGGCAACTGCCCTGTAGAAGGCTACAACAAGGCTGTATTGGAAGCCAACCAATATAAAGGTGTACACTACGTGAAGATTCCTAGCGTGATGAGCAGCAAGCCACTCAATGACGCCAACTGCGAATGGAAGGAGATTAATCCGGAAACCGTGGGCGATGCATCTGCCACCGGATATTTCTTTGCACAGGTTGTCAACAAGGCGCTCAACGTACCAGTGGGACTGGTGATGGCAAACAAGGGCGGAAGCCGTGTAGAAAGCTGGCTCGATCGTGACTATCTGAAAAAGAACACGAAAGAATACCTCGACTCCCTCAAGATGACGAAGAATCCTAAGTTCAAGTGGGACTTCCTCTACCCTCTTCTTTGGGGCAACGGAACCTTCCATCCTATCCTCAACTATAGCGTGAAGGGAATCCTCTTCTATCAAGGCTGTTCCAACGTGGGCGACCCGGCAGGTCAATACACACAGCGTCTTGCCGACCTCGTAGCCCAGTGGCGCAGAGACTTCAAGCAGGGCGAACTGCCATTCTATTTCGTGCAGATTGCACCTTATCATAATGGCGATGTGAATGGTGATGCAGGTCCAAGACTTCGCGAGCAGCAGTTTAATGCAGCCAAGATCATCCCGAACAGTGGTATCGTCTGCACCGAAGATCTGGTTTATCCATACGAGGTAGAGCAGATTCACCCATGCCAGAAGCAGCCTGTAGGTGAGCGTCTGGCTCTTCAGGCACTCAGCAAGACCTACGGTATGAAGGGACTCTTCTGCGAGAGTATGACTTTCAAGGAGATGAAGATTGTTGGCGACACTGTGAAGGTTCACTTCGACAACACCTACGGAGCCTATAACCGCTTTGAAGGCATCAAGGGCTTCGAGGTAGCCGGCGAAGACAAGGTGTTCCATCCTGCCACAGCCAAGCATTTCTGGCAGGAAGGCAACGACGGATGGAACGAGTGCATCGTCGTAACCAGCCCTGAAGTCAAGAAGCCGGTAGCTCTGCGCTACTGCTTCCGCAACTTCCAGCTCGGCAACATGGCGAATGCAGGCGGTCTGCCTCTCTTCCCATTCCGAACAGACAATTGGTAATTAATAACATAGCGGTCGATCTTTGTGAAATCCAAAGACCGACCGCTCTTTAATATATATATTATGAGTCACGTTTTAGACAAATTCAAGTTTTGCCCGGTTTGCGGCTCTCAACATTTCGAGATCAACAACTTCAAGAGTAAAAAATGCAAGGACTGTGGATTCACCTATTATCTGAATCCCAGCAGCGCCACAGTAGCCTTCATCCTCAACGAAGAAGAAGAACTTCTGGTGGTTCGCAGAAAAAACGAGCCAGCCAAAGGCACCCTCGACTTGCCGGGCGGATTCGTAGATATGGATGAAACCGGTGAAGAAGGCGTGGCTAGAGAAGTAAAGGAAGAAACGGGTCTGGAAGTAATCGGGGTGAACTATCAGTTCAGCATCCCTAACCTCTATCTCTATTCCGACTTCCTGGTTCATACCCTGGATATGTTCTATGTGGTAAAGGTGAAAGATCTCTCTCATGTGGAGGCGATGGACGATGCCGAGGAGTCATACTGGATTTCTCTCAGCAACCTCCATCCCGAAGAGTTCGGATTAGGATCAATAAGACAGGGAGTGGCCAAATTTCTTGCAAAACACAAGACGAAAGAATGAAAATACGCCCCAAAACATTTAAAAAACCAAAAAAATCACTATATAATAAGGTATAAGCAAAAAGTTTATTTACTTTTGCAGACCAAAAGAAATTGTGTAGAAGCGTATGCAAGAAAATTTAGTAATCGTCGAGAGCCCTGCAAAGGCCAAGAAAATCGAAGAGTTTTTAGGTAAAGACTTTAAAGTAATGTCTTCTTACGGTCATATCCGTGACCTGAAGAAGAAGGAACTCAGTATAGACGAGAAGACCATGGAACCTTGTTATGAGATTCCAGAGGAAAAGAAAAAGCTCGTCACAGAATTGAAATCAACAGCGAAGCAAGCTAAGAAGATTTGGTTAGCATCCGATGAGGACCGCGAGGGAGAAGCCATCAGCTGGCACCTTTGCGAAGTACTCGGACTGGATGAAGCGAAGACAAGCCGTATCGTCTTCCATGAAATTACCAAACCTGCCATCTTAGACGCTATCGAGCACCCACGCCATCTGGATATGAACTTGGTAAATGCCCAGCAGGCACGTCGTGTGCTCGACCGCATCGTGGGCTTCAAGCTCTCTCCTGTGTTGTGGAGAAAGGTGAAACCAGCCCTCTCTGCCGGTCGTGTACAGAGTGTTGCCGTACGCCTCATCGTGGAGCGTGAGCGTGAAGTCCAGAAGTTCAAGAGCGAACCATACTATCGTGTCAATGCCGTATTCGCCCTGATCAGCGAGAATGGCGCAGCCACAGAGGTAAAGGCAGAGCTTGATCACCGTTTCAAGACCCATGAAGAGGTGGAAGCCTTCCTGGAGAAGTGCAAGGACGCCAAGTTCACCGTAGAGGCTGTCACCAAAAAGCCGCTGAAGCGTACACCGGCGCCTCCTTTCACCACATCAACCCTACAGCAGGAAGCAGCCCGCAAGCTCGGCTTCACCGTAAGCCAGACCATGATGGTGGCTCAGCGCCTGTACGAGAGTGGACGCATCACCTATATGCGTACCGACAGTGTGAACCTCTCTACCCTCTGCAGCAATGCCAGCAAGGCTGAGATCATCAAGGAGTACGGCAAGGAATACAGCAAGCCACGTGCCTATCACACCAACTCCAAGGGGGCACAGGAGGCTCACGAGGCCATCCGACCTACCTACATGAGCGAGACAAGCATCGATGGCACTAGCCAGGAGAAGCGTCTTTACGACCTGATCTGGAAACGTACCATCGCTTCGCAGATGGAGGATGCACAGTTGGAGAAGACTACCATCAATATCAGCATCGACAACACCAGCGAGAAGTTTGTTGCCAATGGTGAGGTTGTAGTATTCGACGGTTTCCTCAAGGTATATCGTGAATCTACCGATGAGGATGAGAACGTAGAAGATTCAACCCATCTCCTGCCAGCCATGAAGAAAGGCGATGAGTTGCAGCGCCGTGAAATCATCGCCACAGAGAAATTCTCTCTGGCACCAGCAAGATACACCGAAGCAAGTCTGGTGAAGAAGCTGGAAGACCTCGGCATTGGCCGTCCATCTACCTATGCTCCTACCATCAGCACCATCCAGCAGCGTGAATACGTTGTGAAGGGCGACAAGCAGGGCGAGGAGCGTACCTACACCGTAGATACGCTGAAGGGTATCATGATTACCCAGAAGACCAAGAAGGAACAGGCTGGCTCGGAGAAGGGCAAGCTTCTCCCTACTGATATCGGAATCGTGGTAAACGACTTCCTGATGGCCAACTTCCCTAACATCATGGACTATAACTTTACTGCCAATGTAGAGCAGAAGTTTGATGATATCGCCGAGGGAAAGACCGAGTGGACCAAATGGATGAAGGATTTTGACAAGCGCTTCGAACCGGAAGTGAAGGGCGTGATGGAAGCACGCAGCGAGCACAAAGCAGGTGAGCGTGAACTGGGCAAGGACCCAAAGAGCGGGCGCCCTGTATTCGTAAAGATCGGAAGATTCGGTCCAGTGGTTCAGATTGGTACCGCCGAAGACGAGGACAAGCCACAGTTTGCCCAGTTGCCTGCCGACAAGAGCATTGAGACCATCACTCTGGAGGAAGCATTGGAACTCTTCAAGCTGCCTCGCCAGGTTGGTGAGTTCGAAGGCACTACCGTAACCATCGGAAGCGGCCGTTTCGGTCCATACGTACTCCATGACCGTAAGTATGTATCCATTCCTAAGGAAATCGACCCAATGACCATCACCCTGGAACAGGCAGTGAAACTTATCAACGAAAAACGCTCTAACGAGCAGAAACGCCATATCAAGACCTTTGAGGAAGACAACAAGCTGGAGCTCCTGAACGGGCGCTATGGTCCTTACATCGCATTCGATGGCAAGAACTATCGCATTCCAAAGGCAAAGCAGGAGAACGTAGAGTCACTCAGCTACGAGGAGTGCATGACCATCATCAAGGAAGCACCAGAACCAAAGGCAAGAGGCAGAAGAAGTAAAAAAGAATAAAATGAAGTCTATCATCATCATTGGATATATGGGAGCCGGCAAGACTACTGTCGGTAAAGCCCTCGCCAAAGAGCTTGGCGTGATGTTCTACGACCTCGATTGGTACATCGAGAGCCGTATGCGCAAAACCGTGAAGCAGATCTTTGACGAAGTAGGAGAAGAGGGATTCCGCCAGATAGAGCATAACATGCTACACGAGGTGGCGGAGTTTGAAAACGTAGTGGTTAGCTGTGGCGGAGGAACACCCTGTTTCTTCGACAACATGGAGTATATGAACCAGTCGGGCAACACCATCTACCTCAAGGCAACGCCAGAAACCCTCTATACTCACCTCAAGATGGGCAAGGGCGTACGCCCCCTGCTGCTCAACAAGACTCCGGAGGAAGTACAGGTTTTCATCCGCGAGCAGCTGAAGCAGCGCGAGCCTTTCTATGAGAAGGCAAAACATATCATAGACATCAATGTGATGGACAACTTGGATAAAGTAAACGAAACGGTACAGGAGGTTCGTAGCCTGCTGAACGTATAAAGATAAAAGGTAAGCCACCTCAAGACAAGAGACGGCTTACCTTTCTACGATTTATCATAAACAGAAAATATTATAAAACAAACTTTTTAGCAAGACCAAGAACAGAAAATGAAGAAATGGACTATTGAAGACTCGAAGGAGCTCTACAACATCGGTGGTTGGGGCACTTCTTACTTTGGCATCAACGACAAGGGTGATGTCTATGTAACTCCATGCAAGGACAACACGCAGATAGACCTGCGCGACATCATGGACGAGTTGGCA
>JAIINY010000160.1:0-6828 GCA_022741625.1 Prevotella sp.
GATGTTCCGCCGAATTTTAATACTTTCATACGTTATTGAATTTTGCGTTGGTATTGTAATGCTCCCCCCGAAACGACCGGGGCCGAAGCAGAACTTGTGGACAAAAGTACTAAATTTATAGCAAACTGCCAAAGAAAACTAAGAAAAAGTGGCATTTTGCAGGTATTTTTCATTCTTTTGTAGTTTTTTATAGCTTAAAATACTTTCTATACATTATTATATATGATAAAAGCGTTAAATCTTCTCGAAAAGTTTGGAGGTTTCGGATAATTTGCGTACTTTTGCGGATGTTAAATTGAAACAGAAACAGATATAGATAAGCACAATGAAGTATTTATTATTCTCTGATATTCACGGCTGCTTGCCAGCCTTGGAAAAAGTTCTCGATTTCTTTGAGAAGGAAAAGTGTGATATGATGTGTATCATGGGTGACATCATCAACTATGGTCCGCGTAACAGAATCCCAGAAGGTATTGATCCTAAAGGAATTGTGGAACGACTGAATGAGCTGGCTGACAAGATAGTTGCTGTCAGAGGCAATTGTGACGCAGAAGTAGATCAGATGCTCCTTGATTTCCCTATGATGGAAACCTATGCTCTGCTGGTAGATGACGGTAAGCGCTATCTCTTGACCCATGGACATATTTACAATAAGGAGAATATGCCAAAGGGACCATACGATGCAATGATTTATGGTCATTCGCATCTTTGGGAACTGTCTCACAATGACGAAGGAAAAGCCATTGTCAACACGGGAAGCATCACCTTCCCTAAGGGTGGTAATGTGCCAACGTTTGCTACTTTAGAGAATGGTAAATTTACAATGTATCAGTTAGATACATTTGACGTATTGGCAACAATGACACTTTAGAAATCAAAGCTTAAATATCAAAGTTCAAAATTAAAACTATGATTCAGGAATATCAGATTAGAATTCTGCCAGAGCAGGCAGCCAATGAAGAGGGTATCAAGCGCTATCTGGCTAAAGAAAAAGGATTGGATGCAAGAACCTTGAATAAGGTGCGTGTATTGAAACGCAGTATTGACGCCCGCCAACGTACCATTTTCGTGAATCTGAAGGTACGTGCCTATATCAATGAGATGCCTCAGGATGATCAGTATGTCCATACGGAATATCCTGATGTAAGTTCGCGTCCGAGAGTCATTGTGGTAGGAGAGGGCCCCGGCGGTCTCTTTGCTTCCTTACGTTTGATAGAGCTGGGATATCGCCCTGTTGTCCTGGAGCGTGGCAAGGACGTGCGTGAGCGTAAAAAGGACCTTTCCAACATCACCAAGACCCAGAAGGTGGATAGTGAGAGTAACTATTGTTTTGGTGAAGGTGGTGCAGGAGCGTATAGTGACGGTAAGCTTTATACCCGAAGCAAGAAGCGTGGTAGCGTGGATAAGATTCTGAATGTCTTCTGCCAGCATGGTGCCAATACGAACATCCTTGCAGATGCCCATCCTCATATCGGTACAGATAAGTTGCCTCGCGTGATAGAGAATATGCGCAATACAATTATCAATTGTGGCGGTGAGGTGCATTTTCAGACCAAGATGACTCGGTTTATCCTGGAAGGTGACCGTGTGATTGGGGTTGAAGCTGTTAACCTGGCAACAGGTGCAGAGGAGAATTATCGTGGACCGGTAATTCTTGCTACAGGTCATAGTGCCCGGGATGTCTATCGCTATCTGGCTTCTTCGAAGATTGAAATCGAAGCCAAGGGTATTGCCGTCGGTGTCCGATTGGAGCATCCTTCCCAGCTCATCGACCAGATACAGTACCACAACAGGAACGGCAGAGGAAAGTATCTTCCTGCAGCCGAGTATAGTTTTGTAACGCAGGTAGATGGACGGGGTGTGTACAGCTTCTGTATGTGCCCTGGCGGTTTTGTGATTCCAGCCGCTACAGGTCCTGAGCAACTAGTGGTGAATGGTATGAGTCCTAGCAACCGTGGTACTGCCTGGAGCAATTCCGGTATGGTGGTAGAGACACATCCTGAAGATGTTGTACAGTCGGAAGAGGAATTGAAGGATCCGTTATCGATGATGTATTTTCAGGAAATGGTAGAGAAGCATTGTTGGCAGCAGGCTAATATGAAGCAGACAGCTCCGGCACAGCGTATGGCTGATTTTGTGAACAACCGTTTGAGCTATGATTTGCCAAAAAGCAGTTATGCTCCTGGTTTGATCAGCAGTCCGCTTCATTTCTGGATGCCATCTTTTATTTCCAAACGCCTGCAGGAAGGCTTTAAGACTTTTGGAAAGAATGCGCATGGTTTTCTCACCAATGAGGCAACTCTGATTGCGATGGAGACCCGCACCTCTTCACCAGTCCGCATCGTACGTGACAGAGAAACCTTGATGCATGTCCGTATTCAGGGTCTCTTTCCTTGTGGTGAAGGTGCCGGATATGCTGGTGGCATTGTCTCGGCAGGTGTGGATGGTGAAAGATGTGCTGAAATGTGTGCAGAGTATCTGAAGCAACAATAAAATGTCCATATAATAATCAAAGAACAAAAAAGCAGGTAACGGAAGATCGTTACCTGCTTTTTTGTTCTTTGGATTTTCATTATCATTATTTGCTGAGATTGGCAATTGTTGCAATCATGGCAGCGATGCTGGAAAGACTACTACCCATGCTCATGGTTTCAGCCACTGTCATCTTGCGTTTCATCTTGGATGGAACAACTATCTCGCAACCAGGTTGAGCCTTGGCTCCATGCCCAACCTTAGCCACCTTGCCATTCATATAGATAATATAAGCCTTGCTCTTGTTGGCATCAGAGGCAAATCCACCCGCTTCATCTATGTAGCTGGCAATGCTCTTGCCCTTTTCATAGGCTACCGTATTGGCGTACATCACAGACCCATTGATTTTCACGGTTCCATTGTATTGGGGAACAATCAGCCTATCACCCTCGCGCAAAATCATATCTGCATCACTGCCAGGATGCTTGAGCGCTTCGGCGAGATCGATTCCTACAGGATATTCTTCCGGAACACTAAACTTCAACAGGTCAGCATTCTGTGCTTCTTTTGCAGTCTGGGTAATGGCACTGGCATTATTACTGCTTGCAGCCAACTGCAGAAGATTTTTCTGTTGTTGTTCTCTCTGCATTTTCAGAACAGCCTCCATGCGTGTTTTTTCAGCTTCGTTTGCCTTACGCATCAGGCGGGCACCCTTGATATATGCCTGTTCTGTGCTTCCTCCAGCCTTCTTGAAGAGATCGCTTAATCTGGCATTGCGGCGATCAAGGGTATAGGTGCCTCCAAACATCACTTCGCCTTCTATCATCACGTTCTGCTGCTCTGTGTAGGCTGGGCTCTTGCGGATGCTCACTTCATCGAAAGGCATCAGCTTGAATCCTGGAGTGCCATCCACCACAAAACCATCTTTCAGAGCGAGCGTGTAGGTCTTGGCTATAATACTGTCTGGTCTTGTTGCCTTGGCGTCATTTACTCTTCGGCTTACCAGAACATTAATCGTTGAAGCCTTGTCGGTCAGTCCACCAGCCTGCAGCACGAAATCCTCAATCGTTTCATTTTCTGCATATTGATAGATTCCCGGATATTGCACTTCTCCGCGGATGGTGAGAGTCCTCTCTGAAATCTTTTCTTGTCTTGTCGGAATGAAAAGGACATCATTTTCCCTGAGTGGAATATCAGCCACAGTACCATTCATCACGCCTGCAATATCTACAGCTATTACTTCCAATGATCTGTCAGATTTCATTCGGTGCATGACGGCACGTGCCGTAAAGGCATCCTCTGTCAATCCTTCTGCGTGTTCTACCAATGTGCGGACACTGTTGATCTGCTCTCCTAAATTGTACATACCTGGTCGGAAGACGGCTCCCTTGATTTCTACGGTGTTGCTGTAGCGGGGGAGAATGGAATCTACGCTTACAGAATCACCATCATCGATATGGAAACTGGAGAAGTCGAATTCCTCCACATTATATACTGAATAGTCTCTGCCAGTCTTGCGATGGATGCGAACTGATTTTTTGTAGGCATCTCCCGTGAATCCTCCGGAATATTTAAGAAGAGAGTTCACGCTCTCATTTTTCTTCATTTCATAAATCATCGGGCGCTTTACCTTTCCGGTTATCGTAACCAGACAATCGTAGGGTCCCACAACGATGACATCATTATCTGCCAGACGTACATTGCCGGTCAGTTTGCCATTGAGAATGTAATCATAGATATCTACCACGGTAACCAGTTTGTTATGGCGATAAACCTTGATGTTTCGCAATGTACCCAAGTCGTTGGTGCCACCTGCCATATAGAGTGCGTGGAAAACGGTGGCAAAGGCGGATAGGGTATAGGTGCCTGGAGTTTTCACTTCGCCCATCACATTGACCATAATGGTCTTGGTTTGTCCTACAGTGAGTTTAATCTTGCTCGAACGGTATCTGCTACCCAGCGTATTGCGAAGTCGGGCTTTTGCCTGAGCTACGGTCAAGCCAGCTACCGATACAGGTCCAAAACCTTCGATGGTAACTTCGCCATCAGGAGAAACGGTGCTTTCTATGGTTTTCTGGGATGCACCATAGATGTCAATGATAACCGCATCTCCAGGCCCCAAGCGATAGTTCTGTGGAGTGGCAATATTCATATTTGGCTCGAAACTCAACTCCTTGTTATTGAAGATGTCTCTTCCGAAAACCTTCTTGATTTTCGCTTCCCGTTCAGCAAGGAGACGTTTAATCATCATCGCAGTATCTGGAATAATACCATCCATCTCGTTCAGGAAATCCATATACTCCTCGTCATCCTCATCGAAAGTATGCTTGTATTGATCATCCTTCTGTGCGGTGATGCGATAGTTGCTGTAGTTCTTCGATTCTTCGCTGATTCCCTTACCATAATCTTCACGGTGTTTACCATTGTTGGTACGAAGACGGGAGGTTTCCTTCCCCTGCAGTTGGGCGGAAGTGCCAGTTACACCGCCCTGTTTCACCTGGCGCTGATACTTGTCTCTTACCCGTTGAATCTGAGAGATATCTACACCCTGCTGCATCAGTTTGGTAACAATCTGAGCATTAGATGACCCTTTTTCATGCTCTCTCACTACCAAGCTCATCACCTGATCGTCAGTCATGGTGGATGTCTGTGCGAAGGCAGAACCTGCTGCTGTCACAAACAGAAGGAAGAGGATGAACTGTTTCCTCATTTTATTTATCTTCATGATTTTCCTATTCATTTATGATCCTATTATTATATAATAACTCATTTTTACGGAATTTGTTGCAAATTTAGATAAAAAAATCCGAATTATAAGCCAGTATAATAAAAAACTTCTATGATTTTCCTCGAATTGTTCGAAATTAGCCTTGTTTTCGAGAAATCAAGACCACAAACTACAAAAAATCTAACTGTACGGCAGAAACGGGCTGAAAGCCCAAAAGCTCTTAGCCCCTGGCGATGCCCTTATTGTAAATATGGAATGGCAAACTTCACCAGACAATATCCACCTCCGATGAGCCAGCAATAAAGAATGGCAGCTAGGAGGAAAGGCTTAATGCCGGCTTTCTTGAATTATCTAATGAGATTTTTGTTTTTCCTCTTAATTTTTTCCTATTTCTTAAAGAAAAGCCTCCGAAAATTTGGTATTGTCGAAATCTTGGTGTATATTTGCAAGAAAAAGAGGTAATATGGACTTGACACATAACATCATAGAATACGTAAATTGCTGTGTGGGTGCCTTTGCTAATCGTTTTCACCTTACACTTGCGCAGTCTTATGCCTATTTGCGAAGATTTCAAGGCATAGACTTCTTGATAGAATGCTATCCTGCAGAGCATACACTCTCTATAGAGGATGCTGTGGAGGATATGGCTGTATTATGCCAAAAGAATGGAGGGCGATTATCATGTTAAAGTTATATCATGGAAGCAATGTCTTAATAGACAAGATTGATTTGGCACGTTCGAAAAGAGGAAAAGACTTTGGATGCGGATTCTATCTGAACCCTAACAAAATACAAGCTTTGGAAATGGCGGTTCGAACAACTCAGAGGTTGAAAGAAGGTGAACCAATACTCAATACATATTTGTTCGATGATAGCCTGATTAAGACAGGGCACTCCCCATTGTCAATAAAAGTCTTTGAAGGTTATTCTGTAGAATGGGCAGAGTTCATCTTGAAGAATAGAAAAAACGTAAGTGACAAACCTGCTCACTCGTATGATATTGTAGTTGGACCAATTGCAAATGATACCGTTGGCTTGCAGATGCGCCGCTTTATGCAAGGTTATATCAGCATAGAGCACATGATAAAGGAATTGGAGTTTAACAAACCTGCTATTCAGTACTTCTTTGGTACGGATTTGGCAATTAGTTATTTAAGAAAGATTTGATTATGAACGAAGACATACAATTTCAGATAGAATGCCTCTCAACAGAATTGGTTGAACTGATCATGCAGAAATATGGGTGGGATATGAAGAAAGCCCTTGATGAGCTGTATTCTTCAGAAACCTACAAACGTCTGTGTGATCCTGCCTGTGGTCTTTATTATGAGGGTGCAGTATATGTTTTCTCGTATTTGGAGAATGAGATAGAAACGGGAAAGGTTCTATAGTTCTGCTGATATCGTTTCAGCTGATTAGATAGTAAAATAAAGGAAAAATTAGAAGGGTGAGAGTATAGATTAATTTTAATACTCTCACTCTTCTAATTTTTGCTTAAAGCAAGGTCTTTGCTTTATTGTATCCTGTGGAAATCGAGTAGGAGGAAAACGAAGTAGTTTTTCTCCTACTTTCGTTTTCCGACCTCTCACACCACCGTACATGCGGTTCCGCATACGGCGGTTCCTATT
>JAIINY010000161.1:0-6815 GCA_022741625.1 Prevotella sp.
AACTGGTTTGTGGCGGCGAAAGGTGGTAACAATGCCGAAAGCCATAACCACAACGATATCGGCAACTTCATCGTTTATCACAACAATCAGCCGGTGGTCATCGACCTGGGGCGTGATACCTATACCTCCAAATCGTTCAGCAACCAGCGTTTTGAACTGATGAACTGCCGTTCAGCTTATCACAACGTTCCCATCATCAATGGCTTGGAGCAGAAGGATGGCAGGAAATATCGTGCCGACAAAGTGAGCCATAGCTTTGCCGATGGTGTTTCCTCCTTGTCGTTGAATCTCGAAAAGGCTTATACCGAAGGAGCGCATGTGGAGAAATGGCAGCGTAATATCGCCCTGGACAGAGAATATAACTGGGTAGAAGTAACCGAACAGTACAAGCTCGATTCCCTGCAGATAGAGAAGGACCGATTGAACGGTCAGGTCTTCGATAACCAGATTATCCTGATGGCGTATGGTAAGCCAGTGGTTCAGAAGGCAGGCAGAATCCTTCTGCAAAGTGGTATGGTTCGTCTGGAATATGATGCGCAGTATCTTTCGGCATCCGTAGAAAAGGTGCAGATGACGGATGGCATCATGAAGACACAGTGGAAGGATAACATTTATCGCATCATTCTGCGATTGAACGATAATTATCCGATGGCAAAAGTGAAATACCGGTTCGTGGAAACGAGGTAAGAATAAAGCCTTCTATCGTCAGATTGCCGTTGCAATCGATGATAGAAGGCTTCTTATTTAATAACTAAAAATTAATCCCATTCAGGATTCTGCTTCAAGACACCCTGTGACAAGTCGATTTCCTTCAGAGGAATAGCCCACAGGTAATCGCGGTTAGGATTGAACTTGCGAGTCTCTATCAGAATCTTCTTTCCGTCAGGATCGATGCCATAAACAGGCTTGGTAACATCCTTCTCCGTAGTTCTGTAGCTGCGGGTGTCGAAGAGATGGATTCCCTCGAATGCCAATTCCAGACGGCGCTCCAGGCGGATGGCATCGCGCATCTGATCCTTGCTGAGACCCTCTTCCAAACCAGGAAGGTTCACACGCTGGCGAATCTGGTTCACTGCATCATAAACCTTGGCATCTGGAGCAGAAAGGTTCTCATTGCGAGCCTCGGCATAAGTGAGCAGCACCTCAGCATAGCGGATGTAGATGAAGTTGGTCCAGTCGTAATTCTGGATTCCATAGTTGTCTGGATTGATGTACTTGCGCATGCTGTATCCGGTACGGGTATGGTTGCCGTCACCCATATACTTGTTGTTGAATGTCATCGGACCGCAGGTGGTTCCTGGCCAGAAGATAGAGTAGGCCAGTCGTGGATCGCGGTTCTCGAATGGCTTGGCTGGGTCGTAGAGTGGAGACTCTGCGATCGACTTGCCATCGGTACATGGATAAGCATCCACCATATCCTGGGTAGGTGACAATGCCTCCCAACCACCAAAGTCAACTGGTGAGAAGAACAGACCAATCACGCTACCCTCGCTACCATTCTTAGGATTCTCGACATACTCACGGTCGAAGAGAATCTCGTTGCAGGTTTCTGCTACAGGCTGGAACAGGTCGCCGTAGTTAGGGTACAGACCAAACTTACCGGTCTGCATCACCTGCTCAGCTGCAGCTTCAGCCACATCGTACTTGTGGTTGTAGAAGGCCATACGGGCCTTCAGGGCGTAGCAAGCACCGGTACTAGCCTTACCATGGTCGGCAGCAGTACGGATTTCCGGCAGGTTAGGAGCCGCCTTATCCAGGAGCTTCACAACATATTCGTAGGTCTCTTCAGCAGAACTGCGGGCTGGAAGTGGCTCGTTCAACTGCAGCGGATGATCCAGGATAGGCACGCCGCCCATATACTTCCACAGGTTGTGGTAAGCGAAAGCCTCGAGGAACTGCACCTCGGCAGTAAGCTGTGCCTTTGCCTTCTCGTTCATGGAAACTTCTCCGATGTGCTCGTAGAATATCTGGCAGCGGCGGATGGTCTCGTAAGCTGCCTGCCAGAGCTGCAGGAAGTGAGGGTTGCTCGATACGGCTGTACCGGCAGACAAGACTCCCTGTTCAGCACCAACGTGTATAGGAATGGCATTGTCTGTATAGCAGTCGGTCATGATCGTATGGTTCTCCGGCTCTATCAGATAGAGGTAGATACCTGTTGCATATTTGGTTGCATCATCCGCAGTCTTCCAGAAAGATACGTCAGACAGTTGGTCTTTTGGGTTTCTCTCCAGGAAGCTATCGTTGCAAGAACTCAATCCCAGACCGCAGGCAAGGATCAGTCCACTCAAAAAATGATATTTCATTTTCATAATCTGTTCGTTTTTAAAAGGTTACATTAACTCCGAATGAATAATTTCTTGTAAGAGGATAGTAGTTGCCTGATACTGCCTCTGGATCTACACCGTCGAAGCTGGTGATGGTAAACAGGTTGTCGATACTACTGTATATTCTCAATCGGCTAATGCCAAATTTAGATGTCAGCTGCTTAGGAAGGGTATAACCCACCTGCAGGTTTCTTAACTTGGCATAAGATGCATCCTGAACCCAGAAGCTGGAAGTTACTCGGTTCTGAGAATCCTTCATTGACAAGCGTGGGTAAGCGGCATTCGGATTAGGATTGCTCTCGGTCCAGCGGTTCATGTGAATATCGGTCACCTTACCGCCATTGTAGAATGCATATCTGATTTCTGGCACTGGCATACCCTTTACGTCGGCTGCACCCTGGAGCAAGGCACTCATATCGAAGTCCTTGTACTGAACAGAGAAGTTCAGACCGAAGTTGATCTTTGGGAAGTAAGAACCCAATACCTTACGGTCGCGGCTATCTACTGAGCCGGACTTATCCAGGTCACGATACTTCAAATCACCAGGCTTTGGAACTCCGGTAGCCTGAGGAACATGATTCTTCACGTCGGCTTCATCCTTGAAGATGCCATCGCAAACGTAGCCATAGTAAGCCCACAATGGATCGCCTACCGACTGTCCTGGAGTGTCACCACCCTTCAGGTCGAGAATCTTGGTAGATACACGGCTGAAGTTAGCGCCTACATTGTAAGTCCAGTCACCGATGCGGTTGTTATGCCCCACCTGCACCTCGAAACCGGAGTTGCGAACCTTTCCGGCATTCTGCATAGGAGCACCTACACCCAAGGTATAAGGGATAGGGAGCTTCAGGAGGATATCGCGGGTTTCCTTATTGAAATAGTCGAAGCTGAAGGTCAGCTTGTTGCCGAGGAAGGTGGCATCGACACCGAAGTCATACTGGCTGGTCTTCTCCCAGGTCAGGTCTCGGTTGGCCATGGTGCTGGCGATAGAGATACCTGGATACAGGGTGTTGCCGAAGCTGTAGTCGTAGCCATACTCGTAGGTGGTCTGGTAAGGATAGTTGGAACTAACGGTATCCTGGTTACCCAAGAGACCCCATGAACCACGAAGCTTCAGGTTATCTACCCAAGCAACATTGAACCAGGATTCCTCAGAGATTCTCCATCCTACAGAGAATGATGGGAAGGCACCGAAGCGCTTGTTCTTTGGGAAACGGGAAGTTCCGTCATAGCGAAGGTTTGCCTCGAACAGGTAACGGTCATCGTATGAATAGTTCAGACGGCCGAATACGGAACGCAGAGAGTATTCTGTCTCTGTACCGTAAGTGGTCTGAGTGGTCACTTCACCGGCATTGATCTGGTCGAGTGTATTTGAGTTAGGCAGGTTCTTTCGTGATGCCTGCAGATAGCGCATCTGGTTGTAAATCTGAGAGTAACCCAGCAATGCGCCTACGGTATGCTTACCGAAGGTCTTGTTGTAGTCCAGATATGCCTGGAGGTTCAGTTCCACCTTCTTGGCGTCATACTCTGTCAGCTGGTTCTGGGTAGTCTTGACAGGAGTATTTGAATCTGCTGTGTAGAAACTCTGGGTATATAAATGGGTAGGATTATCCAGCAGGTTGAATGTGGTGGCAGCAATACCACGCAATTTCAAACCGTCGATGATGTCGAGATCCATTCCCAGGCTACCCTGGAAGTTGTTGTTGATCTGCTTGTTGGTTCCGCCGTTTCGGGCAGAAGCTACAGAGTTATGCTCGTTCTTGAATAGGGCATAGTTGCCGTTCTTGAACTGGATAGGAGTAACCGGAGTCTCGCGGAATGCGTAGTGCATCAGGTTGTCGATGCCTTCTGCTGGAGCAGTCATCACGCTGCGATATACTGCCATGTTGGTAGTAACCTTCAGGCGCTTGTTGATGTAAGCCTCCAGGTTGGCACGTACATTGAACTTGTTGTAGTTGGTATTCTCTATCAAACCGTCCTTATCGTGGTAGTTGATAGCCAGAGAGTAGGTAATCTTGTCGCTACCGCCCTTGATGCTCAGGTGATGGTTGTGGAAGAGTCCGTTCTCGCTCAGCAAGGTACTCAACCAGTCGGAGTTGGCATAATGATCCGGGTCAGAACCATCCTTGAATTTCTTCAGGGCTTCCTGACTGTAAGGCTCGTTCAATCCGTCGTTTCTGTATGCTTCGTTCATCAGGGTTGCATAGTCGTATGAATCAAGGAACTTAGGCGTTCGGGTTGCACTCTGCCAACCTACGTATCCGTCGTAGGAAACGATGGCGCGGCCACGTGAACCCTTCTTGGTGGTAATCAGAATCACACCGTTTGCCGCACGCACACCATAGATGGCAGAAGCCGCTGCATCCTTCAGGATAGAGATGTTCTCGATATCGTTAGGATCCACGCTGCTCATGGTAGATTCCACACCGTCGATGACAACCATTGCACTGGCGTTACCCATGGTTCCGAGACCACGTACACGCAGCAGACCGCCGTCGGCACCTGGCTGACCGCTGTTCTGGATAACGGTAACACCCGGCATCTGACCAGCCAGCATGTTGGTTACGTTGGCGCTGGTACGGTTGATCAGCTTATCTGATGAAATGGTGGCAATGGCACCTGTGAGGTTTACTTTCTTCTGGGTACCATAACCTACAACTACGATTTCTTCGATAGCTTCGGTATCTTCCTTCAGTTCGATGTTGTACTCATTGGTAGAGCCTACGGTTACCAGGATGTCTTTGAAACCGACATAGGAAATCTTGAGTTTTGCACCTGGGCGTGCATTCAGAGTGAAATGACCGTCCAGATTGGTGATGGCAGCATTGGTTGTACCCACTTCGAGCACGGTTGCACCAATCACAGGCACACCATGGCTATCGGTTATGGTACCTGTAATCTGCTTGCCTTTCTGCTGGGTAGCCTGTTCAGTTGCATTAGATGCATTTGAAGGCATAGGAAAAGCGATTCCACCCAAAAAGAACATACACGCACACAGAGAATAGCTTCTGAGAAGCCTTAAATTCTCCTTCTGTTTTTTCTTCTCGTTCTTCATATCATAAAGTTTAGAGTTTTTAGAGCCCCTTTTTATTAGGACTGCAAAATTGTTATATTATAGATAGGTAAAATTTGAACCCGTGAGGACTGATCATACCAAGTCGTTTAGAGATGTAGGTCTGTCCTTCGTGGTTTTTAATTTTGTTTAAGTGGGGGCAAATATACACAAAACTTTCGTTCTTTTTGCATTTTTATGTGGAAAATGTCTTTGAACAGACTACATTTAACGTTTTGTAACATCAAATGTCAAGGAAACCCACCGCGAATCAGCATCCGCAGTGTTGCCGCTCATTAAAACTTATATATAGGCAAAACCTTGACCTTATATCCATTTTTCTCAATTACTCTTTCCTCATTCATCGTAACAATAGTCAAATTAGAGCATTTGAGTTCCCCCGCACATTCTATGGTGCTATCTACCTCCCTCTTGAGTGTTCGTTCGGAAGAGAGATCATAACATACTTGTATAAGACTTTCTACATGAGCACCCTGCCTTGTAACAAAATCAGTCTCCTTGTCATTACGGGAGCGATAATAGAAAAGCGATGTTTCTGCATGATATCCCCTACGAACCAACTCGATAAAAACCTGATTCTCCAATAACCTGCCTAAGTTCTCACTCACACTAAAAGCCTTGGCTTCTACAAAACCATTGTCAACTACATAAACTTTCTGTGGAGCTTTCTTCATCACTTTCAACTTGTTGTTGTAACGTGGCAGATAATACAAGAGATAGGGTTCTCTTAAATATCCCATAAACTTCTTGGTGGTTGCTACGCTTGAAAATCCCAGCGCTTCTGCCAGTTCGTTGGCACTGAAAGGATTGCAGAAGTTAGAAACCAGATACATGGCCAGGTTGTTCAAATCCTCCACATTGCGTACTTTATGGCGCTTGGCAATATCTTTCCAAATGATGGAATCAAAGAGTGTGGAGAGATAGTTTTGGGTCAGACTTCTTGCTGCTACTGTCTCTGGATAGCCACCATGGTGCAGATAGTCTGCTATAAGCGAGAGGTCTGATGCGTTATCTTTCATTTCCGATACTTCCGAAAGATTCCTGTGATTCCAGATAAAGAATTCAGAAAGACTGAAAGGCAGCATCTCTATCTGGATATATCTGCCTGTGAGTAATGTTGCCATTTCGCTACTTAGCAATTTGGCGTTGCTTCCCGTAATAACCATGTTGATTCCCATGCGGTAAAGCTTGGAGACCCACAAATCCCAACCATCCAGATTTTGAACCTCATCGAGCAGAAGATACTCGAAGTCGGGATAAACGGCACGTAGCGTTTCCCAAACCAAATCATCGTCCCATGTACTCAGGAGTTTGCCGTCATCAAAATTCAGATAAGCAAAGTTCCTGCCTTTCAGCATCAGCAAAGCCTCTGTCGATTTGCCGGTTCTTCTCGGCCCCGTTATCAACTTGATTTGCTT
>JAIINY010000162.1:0-6809 GCA_022741625.1 Prevotella sp.
AAAACTGAAGAAGGCGATGAAACAATAAAGACATAGAAACAATAAAACATTAAAAACAACAAAGACATCATTTAGAATAAACAACATTTAAGAGTAGCAAAATCGGTTAAAAGACGAAAATATCGTCTAAATCGCTAGTTTTGGACGATATTTTCACTCTTTTAGACGATAATGTGGCACGAAATGCAAATTTTTGTGTTACTTTTCACTCGAAATTTAAACAATAATAAACCTAGCAAAAATAGAAAATGAGACAGACACAAATCATTTCAGGCTTTGTACATAGCCAAGCTTATGTTAAAGCCATCGCGTGTTTGGTCCTTGCATGTGGGGGGGGCATTACCTACTCTAGCAGCAAGTGAGACCTCATCAACCCCTAAGGTAGAGGAAGCTCAGCAGAGCGAAGTTACCGTAAAGGGTACAGTTGTTGACGATGCCGGTGATCCAGTCATCGGAGCTACCATTATGGAAAAAGGAACCCGTAATGGTACGGTTACTGATATTGATGGTAACTATGTTATTAAGGTAAAGCGTAATGCTCAGTTGGCTATTTCTTACTTGGGATATGCTACCCAGGTAGTTCCTGCCGGTACTTCAAAAGTGGTTTTGAAATCTAATGATACCAAACTGAATGAAGTGGTGGTCGTAGGTTTCGGTACCCAGAAAAAGGTAAACCTTACGGGTGCGGTGACCGCAGTTTCGGGTGAGGAATTGGATAGCCGTCCTGTAAGTAATGCAACCCAGGCTCTGCAGGGTATGGTGGCTGGTTTACAGATTACCCAGGCTGCAGGTAGTTTGGATGATACTCCAAGCTTGAATGTACGTGGTACAACTACAATCGGACAGGGGTCCAGTGGAAGTCCGTTGGTCTTGATCGATGGTATGGAGGGTGATATCAATACCATCAATCCTCAGGATATTGCCAGTGTATCTGTTTTGAAGGATGCTGCTGCGTCATCTATTTATGGTTCTCGTGCACCTTTCGGTGTCATATTGATTACTACAAAGACGGGTGGTAAGCGTGACAAGGTAAGTGTGAACTACAATAATAATTTCCGCTTCAGTACTCCTATTCGTATGAAGCATAGCATGAACTCTGTCGATTTTGCATGTATGCAGAATGATGCGAATACGAACATTGGTGGTGGTCAGCTTTTTACACCAGACCATGTTCAGCGTATGAAGGATTGGATAGAGGGCGAATATGTTAATGCTGGTACCCGTAAGGATAAAAATGGCAATTTGATTTATTCTTTGGATGCAGATGCTAATGGCTATTGGTTGAGTGGATTTACCGATGGTTATGCTTCTACCGATTTCTATGATGCAATATACAAGAAGCATACATTCTCCCAGGAGCACAATGTAAGTGCAACTGGTGGTGACGAAAAACTCAACTACTATGCTTCTTTTGGATATTTAGGTCAGGATGGTTTGATTAAGGTTGCTGATGAAGGCAGTAACCGATATACTGCTACAGCCAAGATTTCTTCACAATGGACGAATTGGATGAAGTTTAACTACTCCCTCCGTTTTGTTCGCAAGGATTATCATCGTCCTCAGTCTTTGGGTTCGGGTGTTTATGAATATCTTGGTGGACAGTGGCCATGTGTTCCTTTGTATGATAGAAATGGCAATCTCTATAATGAGATGGTAAACACCATGACTAATGGTGGTACATATCGTTATCAGAATGATGAGTATAATCATCAGGTAGGTTTGGATATCGAACCAATCAAGAATTGGGTTACCCATGCTATCTTCAACTATCGTACATCCCATAATGAGAGTCATACAGATATGCAGCATACTTATCTGTATAATCTGAATGGTGAGGCTTACGACCAGAATAATTTTACCTATGTAGGTGAAGATTACTATAAGGATAATTATACCAATTTCCAACTCTATTCTGAGTATTCGTTCAATTTGAAGAAGAAGCATAACTTCCATATTATGGCAGGCTTCCAGTCTGAGGATGAGCGTATGAAATACAAATATGCAGATAGAGCAGGTCTCATCGTAGGTAATAAGCCTCAAATTGATGGTACAACTGGTATTGATGCTTATGGTAATCCTGTGGATCCATCTGTATCTGGTAACATGAGCCGTTGGACGACTTGTGGTTTCTTTGGTCGTTTGAACTACGATTATCAGGGCAAGTACCTCTTTGAGGTTAATGGCCGATATGATGGCTCTTCCAGATTCCGCCCGGGAAATCAGTGGAAGTTCTTCCCATCAGTATCTGCAGGTTGGAATATAGCGCAAGAGAAGTTCATGCAGCCAATCAATGATTGGATTGGTCAGTTGAAGCTTCGTGTATCTTATGGTAACCTGGGTAACCAGAATGTTGGTACTTACCAGACTTATCAGACGATAGGTGTATATGCCAACAATGGTATATGGCTGCAGGATGGTTTAAAACCTATGACAGCTTGGGCTCCAGGCTTGGTTTCTCAGAATTTGACATGGGAAACCATCCAGAGTTTCAATGTCGGTCTTGACTTTGCATTCTTGAAGGATCGCTTGCATGGATCATTCGACTGGTATGTGCGTAAGACAAAAAATATGATAGGTAATGCTCCTGAGCTTCCAAGCATCTTGGGTACGGCTGTACCTGTAACCAACAATACCGACTTGCGTACCAATGGTTGGGAGTTGACCATCGGTTGGAACGACCGCTTGTCTAATGGTTTGCAGTATGGAATCAGCTTCAATCTCTCTGATGCCTATGCCACTATCACAAAATACCCAAATAACCCTTCTCACTCATTGAGTAACTATATTGAGGGACAGCGTATTGGCGATATCTACGGCTTTGAGACCATCGGTATAGCAAAGAGTCAAGAAGAAATGGATGCTCATATAGCAAAGGTTGACCAGAGTACTATTGATAATAATAAGTGGGGTGCTGGTGATATCATGTATCGTGACCTTAATAATGATGGTAAGATTTCCTGGGGAGCCTATACATTGGAAGATCATGGAGATGTTAAGAAGATAGGTAATTCTACACCACGCTATCTCTTCGGTATCGACTTGAATGCTGCTTGGAAAGGCTTCGATGTACGTTGTTTCTTCCAGGGTGTCATGAAGCGTGAGTATTGGGCCAGCACACGTTACTTCTTTGGTACTTTCGAATATGGTCGTTGGTATCAGATTTGTCTGGATGGTTTGCAAGACTATTATCGTGACGAGAACTCTTGGTCTGTTGTCAATGGTTTCCAGGAGACAAACAAGGATGCTTACTTGCCACGTGCAGCCTATAGCGCCAAGAATGAGCAGATTCAGACAAAGTATCTGCAGGATGCTTCTTACATTCGCTTGAAGAATCTTCAGATTGGTTATACCTTGCCACAGGATTTGACACGTAAGATTTCTATTGAGAAACTTCGTGTTTACTTCTCTGGTGAGAATCTCTGGACAGGAACATCTCTCCGCAAGCAGTATGACCCAGAGACCATCGGTACATGGTATGGCAATGGATATCCATTGAACACAACCTTCTCTTTTGGTTTAAGTTTAACATTATAAATATTAGAATGATATGAAATTCAATATATCTTTAAAGGTACTTCCTTTGTTGGCATGCGGTATGTTGATGGCTTCTTGTAATGATTTTCTGAAGCAAGAGCCTCTTACAGATATTACTCCTACCGACTATTACAAGGACGCTACTCAGCTTCAAGCCGTAGCTAATGCTTTCTATCAGACTGTATTGCCATATCATAGTGGTGCAGGCTATGGTACTTTCGCATACGATAATGGTACAGATAATCAGACCGGTTCTGATGGCGATTCTAAGTATAAGAAAGGTAGTTGGAAGACTAGTAACGACAACTCTTCATGGAGTTGGAACAATATTCGTGATATCAACTATCAGTTGAATATAGCACAGTCTAACTATGAGAATGGATTGATTGCGGGTGATGAAAATAAGATTCGTCAATATATCGGCGAGTTGCACTTCTTCCGTGCTTATGCTTATTTCAGCTTGTACAAGAGCTTCGGTGACTTACCAATTGTGACAGAGGCCATGCCGGATAATGAGGCTATCCTCGTAGCTGCTAATAAGCGTAGTCCTCGCAACGAGGTGGCTCGTTTTATTCTTGCCGACCTGGATTCTGCTGTAACCTATATGGAGCCTGATGGTTGGGAAGCAACCACTCGTATTTCTCCTGCAGTTGCTCATCTGTTTGCATCACGTGTAGCCTTGTTTGAGGGTTCTTGGTTGACCAACTTCGCTGGTACTCCGTTCGTTCCTAATGGTGAGGGATGGCCAGGAAAGGCAAAAGACTATAATGCAAATTATCAGTATCCTACAGGTAGCGTTGAGGCTGAAGCTAAGTACTTCTTCCAGAAGGCGGTTGATGAGGCTGCCATTGTAGGTGATGCTTATGTAGGCAAATTGGATAAGAATACAGGTATCGTACCTCAGTCTTTATCTGATACCAATCCTTATTTCTATAAGTTTGGTAATACCGACATGTCTGCCTATCCTGAGGTTCTTCTCTGGAAGGCCTATAATAAGGGTAAAGGTGTGACTGATAACATTGAGGTAGCTGTAAACCGTGGTAATACCTATACTGGTTTTACCCGTGGTATGATTGATGCCTTTCTGATGAAGGATGGTAAGCCTACTTATGCACACCATGATGGATATGTATATGAAGATACAACGACTCATGCAGTAGTTCGCAATCGTGACCCACGTTTGTTTATTTTCTTGAAGCGTCCTGGTCAGAAGAACGTTCTTCAGGGTGAGGATAATAATATTGCTGCTGAGCAGGTTCGTCCAATAGAGCCAGTTCCACAAGTGTTTACCCGCTCATTTGACGTAACTTATACTACTGGTTATGCTATTCGAAAGGGTGGTACGTTCAATCAAAACTTGGCAGAAAACCAGGCTGGTTATACTGCATCTATCACATTCCGTGCAACAGAGGCTTTGCTCAACTATATTGAAGCTCAATATATGCTCGACCATCATTTGAATGCAAAGAGCATTTCATATTGGAAGGCTATCCGTGAGGCTGCTGGCTTTACTGGTGAGGCTGCTGACCCTCAGACAACTATTGCTGCCACAGATATGGCACAGGAGTTAAAGGGTTATACCGATGGTTCTGGTACACAATATGATTGGGGCGCATTTTCAGCTGGCAAGGCATTGACTGATCCTACTTTGTATAGTATTCGTCGTGAGCGTCGTACTGAGTTGATGGCTGAAGGTCTTCGTTGGATGGATTTGATTCGCTGGCGTTCACTCGATCAGTTGATGAAACAGCCTTATCAGCTTGAGGGCTTCCATCTTTGGAATACTCCAATGGAAAAATGGTATACAGTAGACCAGTTGGTAGATGATGGTTCTGTTACTGCTACTGTATCTTCTCGTAAGTTGACAGAGTATTTCCGTCCTTACCAGATTGTTTCTACCAATATGCTTTACAATGGTATGACATGGTCTATGGCTCAGTACCTACAGCCAATGCCTTTGCGTCAGTTTATGCTTACAGCTCCTGACCATAAGACATACGGTGATTCTCCATTGTACCAGAATCCATACTGGCCAATGGAACCAGATGAAGCTGCAGAGCAGTAATGCGATTCCTTTGAAATAACGAATAATTCGCCCAATAGCAAAACACATAAGCTATTGGGCGTTTTTTTCCAGCTCTTTTGATTCCCGTATCTAATCAAAATCAACTTAACACATAAATCATGAAACAAATTAAACTGAAAACGGGGATAATGATAGTATTGTCATTGTTCTTTTTATTATCATTCGGCAGTTGCAGTTCCAGTAATGATTCCATAGGAACTGATACTCCTGTAAATCCTAAACCATCGGATGTGAAAGTGATGGATAAATTAAAGATTGTTGACTATAATAAGTATCATTGTCCTGCAAAATGGAATGAAGGATTTGAGAAGGGAGCGGAGTACATGCTCCGCAGCGATGCCAGATGGTCGTGGTGGAGAATGAAGCAGAGCGAGCACTTCTTTGTGTTCTGGGAGCTTGGCTTTGGAGATAATCCTAATGCAGAATCTGTACCGGAGGCTTTGCGTGTGGATATTGATGATTTGTTGCAGAAGGCTGAGCAGTTCTATAAGACCAATGTAGAGAAACTAGGTATGGCAACTGTCGGACAGGGAAAATCGGTTCTTGACAATCATAAGATGCAGATTTATCTCCTTTATCAGACAGAATGGCTTGCTACTGGTTCCGGCTATGATGACAAAATCGGTGCCCTTTGGGTAAATCCATCTACCTGCAAGCCGGTTGGTTCAACCATCGGTCATGAGATAGGACACTCTTTCCAATATCAGGTTTCTGCCGACAAGCTCTTCACGGGTGAGGCTACGCCAATAGATAGAGCTGATGGTTCTCAGCTTGTGCCTGCTGGCTTCCGTTATGGATTTGGTGAAAATGGTGCTGGCGGTTGTGCTTATTGGGAACAATGTGCCCAGTGGCAGTCGTTCCAGGATTATCCTAACGAGTGTTTTGACCAGGACGCTCATTATGCTGTTTGGCTCAAGAATCATCATCGCCACTTCAACCATGAGTTCATGCGTTACGCAAGCTACTGGTTCCAGTATTGGTTTACTGAAAAACATGGCATCGACTCATACGCCCGTATCTGGAAAGAGAGCAAATATCCAGAGGATCCGCTCCAGACTTATATGCGCATCTATTGCAACAATAGTCTTGATGCACTCTACAAGGATTTGTATGCGTATAGTGCTCATTGTGCTGACTATGATTTCAAGGTTGTGCATCAGTATAAGAAGGAGGCTGCCATCAACTATTC
>JAIINY010000163.1:0-6729 GCA_022741625.1 Prevotella sp.
AAGGGAGACATGCGCCTTTATTTACGAAGAAAAGGCAAACTCCCTTGTTTTAGTTACCTTGTGCGAGGGAAATCATTTTCGTTTTATAGAGGAAAGATATATATATTCTGTGAATTTTCAGTATTTTCTCGTTAAAAAAACTCTAATTTTAACAAAGCATAAAAAGTTGGCATAACGTATGATGTTATGAATATTTTTTGTATATTTGCATTTTCGATAGAACATTAATAAACTAGAGACGATGAAAGCATTTACATATATTAAAAAAGGAGAATTCGCTTTTGTTGAGAAAGCGAAACCTACCATCAAGGATGCCAAGGATGCTATAGTGAGAGTAACAATGAGCAGTATCTGTACCAGCGATTTGCATATCAAGCATGGTTCAGTGCCTCGTGCTGTACCTGGTATTACCGTGGGGCATGAGATGGTGGGTGTTGTAGAAGAAGTAGGCGGGCAGGTTACCCATGTGAAGCCGGGCGATAGAGTAACGGTGAATGTGGAGACTTATTGTGGCGAATGCTTCTACTGCCAGCATGGATACGTAAACAACTGTACTTCTCCTCATGGTGGCTGGGCGTTGGGTTGTAGAATAGATGGTGGCCAGACGGAATACGTCAGAGTTCCGTATGCCACTACTGGATTGAATAAGATTCCTGATACGGTGAGCGATGAGCAGGCACTCTTTGTTGGCGATATTCTTGCCACTGGATTCTGGGCAACCCGAATCTCGGAAATTAAGGAAGAAGATACGGTTCTCATTATCGGAGCAGGTCCTACGGGTGTTTGCTGTTTGCTCTGCACCTTACTGAAGAATCCTGGAAAAATCATCGTTTGCGAGAAATCAGAAGCCAGAAGAGCATTTATCCAGGAACATTATCCGCAGGTTCTTGTGGTAGAACCGGAAGATTGCGAAACCTTCGTCAAGGAGCAGAGTTTGCATGGCGGAGCCGATGTGGTGATGGAAGTAGCTGGTGGTTCGGATACTTTCCAGTTGGCATGGAAGTGTGCCCGTCCTAATGCCATCGTTACTATTGTTGCTATGTATGATAAGCCCCAGATGCTTCCGCTTCCTGATATGTATGGCAAGAATCTCATTTTCAAGACGGGTGGAGTAGATGGCTGTGATTGTGAGGAAATCCTGAGCTTGATAGCACAGGGCAAGATAGATACCACTCCTCTCATTACCCATCGTTTTCCGTTATCTAGAATAGAGGAAGCTTACGATGTGTTTGAGAATAGAAAAGATGGGGTTATCAAGGTTGCTCTATATTGAGGTTTTCATATAAGTTGCCCTTTATTGAGGTTTCATGTAAATTGAGATTTCACATAAAAACAGGGCGCAAGCTATTCCTGTTGCGGAAAAAGCTTGCGCCCTTGATATATTTACGATGAGTAAATGAGCTTTTCTAAGATTAGAACTTGTAGATAGCACCAAAAGAAATGTTGCTTGCATCTATGTCAACTCCGAATGTTGATGAGCTCTTGTCCTCTTCTGGAGAATAGCCTCTGTATCCGAGGAAGCCAATCTTTGAGATGAATTCAACATGCTTTGTAAGCTTAACAGCCAAACCTGGCTTGATGCCTACCTCGTAGAAGTCGCCACCGCCCTTGCTTACACTGCCATAACCAATAGTACCCTCGAAGAAGAGATCAACTACCTTGCTCTCAACAGCTGTATAGCGTACGTAAGGAGCAATAGTGAAGGTAGTAGCATCACCAACAGGAGAAATCTTGCAAACTTCGCCCTTCTGGATACCTACCTCGATACCGGCATCCCACTTGTTGTTGAACTGGTAACCAATCTCTGGGATGAGCTTGTAAGCAGTCTTGCTGTCACCATCACCGATCGTGTTGCTAGAGATACCAGCAGTACCACCGATGTAAACCTGTGCGCTAGCGCAAACAGAAACGAGAGCCATCATAAGGCTCAACATAATCTTCTTCATAATTAATCTTTTAAATCGAAATTAATACTTTGTTTCTTTTCTTTTATTGGAATTCCGTGGGCAAAGGTATAGGAAATATGCGAAAAACAAGAATAGTTTATCTAGTTTTCTTGTAAAATATGGGAATTTGTTGATTTAAATCAAAAAACGTGGTTATGTGACGACAGTTTCTTCCAATATCTATGAGTAAGTAGGTTGATGATAACTTCCTGGTTTCTAGAAAGAAAAAATCCTAACCACTTATAATCAAGTAGTTAGGATTTTCTTCGGTGCGCCTGATAGGACTCGAACCTACACGGCCTAAACCACTAGATCCTAAGTCTAGCGCGTCTACCAATTTCGCCACAAGCGCATTTGTGAGTGCAAAGATACAATAAATATTCGAATAAAAAGAAGAAATGAGCAGAAAAAAGCGGGTTTGTTTGTTTTTTACGAGAAATAATGGTACTTTTGCAGGCAAACTGAAAATAATCATGATGAAAAAAATGAATTATACAATAAAAATGTAGTAACAATGAATACAAAGAATCTATTATTGTTGGCATCTCTTGTTTTTGCGATGCCATTGTCTGCTCAGAGTCCTCTGGAGGATTTCAAGCGAGACATTACACTCTCGGGTAGTAACTATGTGGCTTATCGCGGGCCTCAGAAGCAGTTAACTCCGGCGCCTAAGGGCTATAAGCCTTTCTATCTGAGCCACTATGGCCGTCATGGCTCCCGCTATATGATTGGCAAGCAGGCGTATGATGTGCCTTATTTCTCCCTGTTGAAGGCGAAGCAGGAAGGTAAGTTGACTGCCAAGGGTGAGGAAACACTGGCTAAGGTGAAGCTGATTCGTGAAGAGGCAAAGGGACGTGATGGCGAGTTGACTCCATTGGGAGCTCTCCAGCATCAGGGGATTACCAAGCGAATGATGGAAAGATTTCCTGAGATCTTTGCCGGTAATACGAATATTGAGGCACGAAGTACGGTGGTAATCCGCTGCATCCTCTCTATGGAGAATGGCTTGCAGCAGATGCTCCGCATGAATCCTAAGCTTCATATCTTCCACGATGCCAGCGAGCATGATATGTACTATATGAATCAGGGAGATAGATACCTGGATAGCTTGAAGAATTCTGTGGGCAGAAAGGTGGTGCAGGAGGAGTTTTCCAAGAAGCATGCCTGCTATAGCCGAGTGATGCAGGAACTTTTCAATGATCCGGTTTGGGTGAAGCAGAATATCAACCAGAGCGACTTGAACAGAAAGCTTTATGAGATGGCTAGCTCTGTCCAGGGTACTGAGTTGAGAGGCAAGGTTTCGCTTTATGATCTCTTTACTGAGGAGGAGTTGTATCAGAATTGGGTAAGTACCAATATCTGGTGGCAGATGGCGTATGGCAATTCTCCTTATACGGGCAATGTTCAGCCATATTCCCAGCGTAATCTTCTGATGGATATCATCCAGAAGGCTGATAGCTGCATAGCTCTTCCGCATCCGGGTGCTACCTTGAGATATGGTCATGATACGATGGTTACTCCGCTTACTTGCCTCCTGGATCTGAATGGATATGGCGAGGAGATCAGAGATCCTGAGAGAATTTCTTCTCAATGGTTTGATTATAAGATTACTCCGATGGCTACCAACCTTCAGTTTGTATTCTATCGCAACAAGGCGAATGATGTACTGGTGAAGGTATTGCTCTGCGAGGATGAAGCTACGCTTCCTATCAAGAGCGATGTGGAGCCTTGTTACCACTGGAATGATTTCAAGGCTTATTGCCTGGAGAAACTGAAGGGATATAAAAAGTAAAAATATACAGCAATGCGACGCATATAATCATCTATAGAAAAAAAGGAGGGTGTGTCACAGGTACACCCTCCTAAAAATATATATCGAAAACTTTTCGAATTCTTTTATTGCTTCGATAACCAATCTTTGTCTTTCTGATCTTCTTCGAAATCTTTTTCAGAGAAGAGATTGGTTTGACCGGTCAGTTCATCTATTACCTGCTGCTCGCTTTTTCCTGCATCAGGATCGAGATTCTCTACAGCTTCAGCATTCTTACCTGCGCCTTCAGAATCGCCGGTTGTATCTTCTGCATCAGGATCATCTTCTGCTGGAGGCTCCGGGAATCTTGTCGGTTCTAATTCCTCGATGCTTTCCAGCTTCCATGTCGTCAGGCGCTTACCCTTTGCCTTGAAACTCTTCTGGGCGATGAATTGCTCGGCATCGATTTCCTCGGCAGGTCGGATGGCATCCACACCACCATAGGTAACCTTGAGGCGAGGGAATGGGGTATCGGTGAGCAGGATGAGCTTGCTGTTCGGATTCTCTCCCAGACAATTCTGGTGGCGCTTGGTGGCATCCATCGTAAATCGCTTGATGTATGGATATCCCTCGTTGTCGGCATCATAGAGAATGGCTGTCCATATCTTGTGCTCGTCCCATTTCTCCAATCTCAGGATGTTGTCCTCGTAATGGTTGTTCACATCGAAGTTGGTGATGTAGAATTCGCCGTTGTCGAGTACTACCAGGATCGAGTCATCATCATTGAATTCTCCCAGGAATCTGCCGTTCTCATCATAGTTGATGCGGTTTACATCCGGGTCGAACCAAACCTTTCTTCCTCCCAGGGTACTGTGTCCGTGGCTCTTCAATCCGATGCGGCGGATGGTTCGCTTGGTGAGCAGGTTGCCCTTGGCAGCACGTCCCTTGATGAGGATTTCAGAGAAATCTTTCTCCAGGAAGATGCTCTGGCGTTTCTTGCTCAGATCAGGTTCCATCGTCACCTTGATGATTTCTGCCTCGCCGTTAGGGTTGGCGGTGAAGTAGATGATGCGGCTTCCAGGTGTGCCCTGGGTGATATCGTAGAGCTTGTCGCGTGTCATGGCGGTTACGTTGAATCGCTTGATGAAGTAGTCACCCTGCTTGCCGTCACGATATACGCAGTTGTAGATGGTTCGCTTGTCGTTCTTTTTGAACACCTGTACGTGGAGGATGTTCTTACCTACGAATATCTTGTCGGCAACCTTGGTTACCTTGAATTTTCCATCCTTGTAGAAGATGATGATGTCGTCGAGATCAGAGCAGTTGCATACGAATTCATCCTTCTTCAAGCCTGTACCTACGAAACCTTCCTGTCGGTTGATGTAGAGCTTCTGGTTGGCTTCCACCACCTTGGTCACCTCGATGGTATCGAAGTTCCTGATTTCGGTTTTTCTAGGATGCATCTTTCCGTACTTGCCCTTGAGATACTCAAACCAGTTGATGGTGACATCGGTCATGTGGGCGAGGTCATTTTCTATTTCAGCCAGTTCTGCCTTGATCTTCAGCAGGAGGTCATCCGCCTTATCCTTATTATATTTCAGGATTCGCTGCATCTTGATTTCCAGGAGCTTGAGGATGTCGTCGCGTGTGATGTCCCGGTGGAAGGAGTATTCCACGTTTCCCTTGCCGTCGATATTGGCGGTGAAGATCTGATCCTTGAACGGCTCCAGCTTGGAGTAGATGAATGCCACTACCTCGTCCTGACTCTTGCTCTGCTCGAACTTGCGCTCCTTGTAGATGCGCTCCTCTATGAAGATGCGTTCGAGCGAGGAGAAGAAGAGCTGCTCTTCCAGCTCGCCCTTTCGGATCATCAGTTCGCGTCGGAGCAATCCCATGGTGCGGTCAACACTATGTCTGAGCACATCGCTCACGGTGAGGAACTTCGGCTTGTTGTCCTCGATGACGCAGCAGTTGGGCGATATATTGATTTCGCAGTCGCTGAAGGCATAGAGAGCATCCATCGTCTTGTCCGAAGAAGTGCCTGGTGCCAGATGCACGAGGATTTCCACGTTGGCTGATGTGACATCATCCACCTTTCTTGCCTTGATCTTTCCCTTTTCCACCGCCTTGGTGATGGAGTCGATGAGGCTTCCGGTGGTTTTACTGAAAGGTATCTCGCTGATTACGAGCGTCTTGTTGTCGAGCTTGTCTATCTTGGCTCTTACCTTCAGTACGCCTCCTCGCTGTCCGTCGTTGTATTTGCTTACGTCGATGGCGCCTCCTGTAGGGAAATCCGGATAGAGCTGGAAGGGTTCTCCCTTGAGGTAGTGGATGGCAGCATCGCAGAGGTCGTTGAAGTTATGCGGCAGTACCTTGCTGCTCAAACCCACGGCGATACCCTCGGCACCTTGTGCCAGGAGCAGAGGGAATTTGGCTGGTAGGGTGATAGGTTCCTTGTTTCTGCCATCGTAGGAGAGTTGCCAGTCGGTGGTTTTAGGGTTGAATACCACATCCAGGGCAAATTTCGAGAGTCGTGCCTCGATGTATCGGGGAGCGGCTGCACGGTCGCCGGTGAGTATGTTACCCCAGTTACCCTGTGTGTCGATGAGCAGGTCTTTCTGTCCCATCTGCACGAGTGCATCTCCGATGGATGCGTCTCCGTGAGGGTGGAACTGCATCGTATGTCCCACGATGTTAGCCACCTTGTTGTATCTTCCGTCATCCATGCGCTTCATGGAGTGGAGGATGCGTCGCTGTACGGGTTTCAATCCGTCTTCGATATGAGGCACGGCACGCTCCAGGATCACATACGATGCGTAGTCGAGGAACCAGTTCTGATACATTCCGCTGAGGTGATGTACGGCAGAAGCATCAAAACGGTTCACCGGCTTGTAGTCGGAGTGTTCCTGAGGCGTATTTTCCTCATTTATTTCGTTTTTATCTTTAATTTCGTCGCTCATATATAGCTTTTAATACTTATTTTATTAATTTATGGCAAAAATACAACAATTTTTCGAGAAAAAAGAGTATCTT
>JAIINY010000164.1:0-6725 GCA_022741625.1 Prevotella sp.
CTATTCTGGAATCAATAAGAATGGTTCCGTAGCTCAACTGAATAGAGCACTTGACTACGGATCAAGAGGTTCAAGGTTTGAATCCTTGCGGAATCACTTTTACAAGATGAAAAGATTATCATTCAGGTAATTAAGTGTTGCACCCTTAGCTCAGTTGGTAGAGCAACTGACTCTTAATCAGTGGGTCTAGGGTTCGAATCCCTAAGGGTGTACAAAGGATGGCGTGTCATAAGTTTATGACACGCCATCTTTTTTTTATGGTAAAAGTTATGACGCCCTATCCTATTGGATGGTAATCCAGATACTTTCGTCTCGGTCGCGGGCCGCAATCATGGCGTTGATGAGCCGCTGTAGCCAGATACGGGAATCCACCACCATGCCCTCAAGCTTGTTCTCCCCCACGAGGATGCAGCCTTGCGTGTCGTCAGGATAATTGCCTGCATGGATGCGGATGCCCTCGAAATTCGGCACGCCCAACAGCAATGGCAGCCAACGCTTGAATCTTGGCGAATACGATATGACCACGGGATATGATCCCTCAGGAATGGCCGTATGACCAGGTACCTTACGTGCCTTCACGCCGCTCTTACGGCTATAGCGGGCATCCACTTCCTCTGGCTTTAGCTTGATACCCAACAGATTGCGCCATGTAGGCTCCATGGTATCGCAGAGATATGTATCCTTGGACAGCAGCTGGCTGTCAAAGGTATGAACCAATCTTCTCTTGTCGTCTATCTTCTTACCAGGCAGCGAGTTACGACTTACGCTTGCATCGGTCAGCAGATAGAGTCTGCCTATGGTATAAGTTCCTTTTTTAGCTATACGCTTTAATACTATTTCCATTTTGTCTGAATATTAAGTGTTAAGTTTTTTAAAACTGTTAAACGTTGAAACCTCTCAGGTCGAGTCCGTCGGAACGATATAATAGCTTCTTAAAACTGAATAACTGAATACTGAACACCTTTCCGCCCTGCTTCCCGTCAGCTCCGTCGGCATTTGCTCCCTTCGGAGGAATCTTCTCGATGTAATGGCGGTTCACCCAGTTTCTCAGCATCATCGCCGTGCCCTTCTTGCCGAACTCGTTCTGCTGACGCACCATCTCAGCCTGCGCATAGGTGAAGGTGTCAGGCAATTGCTGCAGCAGGTTGGCAGGTCCTCGCTTGCTCGATTTCTCTCCTGTCTCATTAGCCTTGGTTATGCCTGCACCAAAGAAAATCATCTTGCACCACAGGTCGTAGCTCTCGCTCCATCTGATGAACTCTTCTATTTCGGGTTCCCATTTGCAGCCGTTTGCCACGTACAGCACGCAAGCCTTGAGGAAGGCTATTACGTTGCCACGGAAGGAGAGATTCTCGAACACCCTGTTTTGCGACATGCGTGAAAAGTCGGCGTTCTCCTCCTTCAACTTTTCTGCCAGGGCGGAAGCCTCAGCGCAGTCAATTCTACCCGATGCCTTGCACAGATTCTCTATGTACGGTTTGAGTGCCTCTCTGAAGGCATCGTCGTATTCGCCATATACTGGCATTTCGGCACCGATTTCCCGCTCCGGGATGGTACAGAAGTTGATGCGGCTGATTGGTCCGTCGGTAAGCACCTTCGAGAAATATCGCTGCCCCAGCTGGACGGTGGTCGATGCATTCCAGTTGAACCGGATGGTGATGCGCTCGGTGATACTCGATGTGCCCACGCGGGTCTGGCCGTATGAGTTCCCCGGATCAAAGGCAAGGCACATGATCTTGAACTGCTGGTTGCCCTGCCCCTTGAGGGCATCAAACTGGTCTATCTCGTTGAGCGTTGTATAGAGGAAATGCTCCTGAGCCTCAGCCGTGCGCATCACGAATGCCGGATTGGTCATATCGGCGTCTATCTCCTGGATGATGAGGTTTTCCGGACGCTTGCGCTTATCCTTGTTGGCGCCCTTGCGTGTCACCTCCTCCTTCCATTCCTTCTCCCGGTTCAGATTCTCACGGTCGCGCTTTCTGATGTCCTCCATAATCATGTTGATAGGCATCTGCACACAGTTCTTGCCTGCGCCCGTACCCGCCAGCAGACAGCACATCAGGGTAGCCTCGTGCTCCACGTTGTCAATATACTTAAAGGTGGTCTTGCAGAGGTGTGTGGCAAGTGGCGGGAAGATGGCGTGTGCCACGGCAGGCTTGTAGATGTCCGGGGTCTTCGATAGCAGAAGCTCCACGAGTTTTGGGAGATGTTCGGGCATCGGAGGCGGAGCGATTTTTTCATCTTCCGCATTGGAATCCGTGCCGTCCTCGGAACTCATGGTCTTGAACGATACGGCATCCTTCTGGGAGGACTTCTCAGCCTGGGCATTGATGCGAATCACGGCTTGCGACATCGGCTTCGAACTGTCGCCATATTTCGCATAGAAGTCGTGGATGAGCTGCTGGCAGTCACGCTCCTGCGAGAAGGCAGGCATCTTCTGCGCCACCACCGCCTTCAGTTCATCTTCGGGCATCACTCTCGATGCGCCTGCGCTCATAATTGCCAGGAGCGATGAGTGGCGCGAGCCTTGGGAGTTGATATCTACGTCCTTCAGGCCAGCCGCATTGCGGAAGAGGTCGAAGGCTGCGAGGTTCTTGCCGGTTGCCACAGCGACAGCCTCCTGAGGAGTTCCAACAGGGCTGAGATGAGCAGCATGAGCAGCATTGCTATCACAAGGTTGGGCAGGCTGAATAGTAGAGCCAGAAGAAACAGCCACACCTCTTCCGTCGATGGTGAGCCCACGGTCCAGGTAGGCTTGTCTGCGCTTCTTCAGCTCTTCCTGTGGCAGCACCTCGTACCAATGGGGCGAGCGATAGATTTCCGACTCCTTGTCGGTGATGAAGAGCATGCGTTCTGGCGTGATGCAGCTCTCGTCGTAGGGCACGCCCAGCGCCTCGCAATAGGCTCGCTGCGTCTCCTCGATAGTCATGCCGACGGGCATGCGGATGTCGATGTGCAGCTTCTTGCGAGCAGAGTACTCCAGGTGCAGCAGGGCTCCCTTCCAGATGGTGTCGCTGCAGTTCAGCTCACGTGCCTTCTCTATCGCCTTGTCCACATATTTCTTATCGTCCACATCGATGGTGGTTTGGAAGAGGAAGCTTTCGGGCACGGCGTTCTTCTGCGAGCGTCTGTTGTCCCGGAACTGGTAGTAGTGAGCGCAGCGGAAAGGCAGCTGCTTCTTCAGTTCATCGTTACCCCCACGGATGGCAGCTACCAGGTCTGCCATCCAGGGATAAGCGATGGTCTTGTCATAGACCGAGAGTGGCTGGGAGCTTACGCTCCCTTTATTGCCATTCTTGTACGGATTATATGCTATAATATGTTCCATTTTTTTAATATTGAATGATACATTATCCCTTGATGTCTGCCTCCTTGAATCCGGCAATCAGCTCCTTGTGCTCTGCCTTGAGGTAGCGCAGCATGTCCTGCTTGTCCAGGTCTCGACTGAAGGTATAGTTCACCTGCACCGTGCGCTTGGTGGTGCGCACCACGGCGTGGTTGGTCTTGAAGATCTCCTCGAAGATCTTCTCGCCCGTATGCTCGTAAGGCTTGAAGTCGAACTCGTCACCTCCCTTCTCGCCTGAGCATACCATTCTGCCCGGTATCACCTTAGGCTGTTCGCAGATAACCTCGGCATCGTTCCATGGCGCCTTGCGGAAGGCGATGATGCCGTTTTCCTCACTGATAATGGCTCCGTCCACCTTCTGGGCGTTGAGGAGCTGCTTCTTTGCTGCTTGTTTCATGATTGTAATCTCTTGTTTATAAGATGAATAATGTCAGTTGATTCTCATATCGTTGATATACAGGCCGTCGGCAGCATATCGGATGTCAATCGGCTTTTCTAGAGGGTCATAACAGATTCTTTTCATCATGACACATTCATGACGCCAACATCTATCCTCGTCCTCCATCACAGGCTGGATATAATCCTTGACCCACTTATAAAACAACTTACGCTCCGGATCTTTCGAACAGCCTATCGTCATATCTCTCACCACCTGAGAGTCAACGAATATCATATTTCTCCAAGCTATTCTACTTTTTTGCACCACCTTGTCAGCATTGCCAAAGAATTCACCGAAAAACAAACGATGTGTAAAATCCTTCGGCACCTTTTTTGTATGCACTTCCACATACATTTCTACCACTTTCCCCTCCGTGTCGGCTAATACCGGGAACAATGTATCTCTGCCGATATCAGTGATGGCAACCAGGTCCTCGAGGCAAAAGAACAAACCTTCGTCGTTGTTCACCACTCTCAATCCGCCATACTGCGGATGATAAAACACATAAGCATTTTCTGCCATATCAATATATCATATTAAAGGGTTGGGCTGCGAGATATTCGCCAGATTTCAGTTTCAGGAACGGTACCGGATTCCTATAAACAAAAAACGCCCGCAACCAGACTTTACTTGTCTGATTACGGGTGCAAAGGTACAGTGATTTTTTTATATTTACCTAGTACGTACTATGTACGCGTACTAGTACTATCGTTCAGCAAAGGGGTTATTTCATCCAGGAATTTTATCGTCTTCTTCTGCTCCATACCTCTATTATAAGCAGCTCTCAGGGCATTGGGAGTAATATTCCAGAGGTCAGAGAACACCTTCCACATCTCATTGATACCCAGCGTTATGGCTATCTGATAGGCAAGAACCGCAGACTCAGAGTTGGACAACTCCATAGGGTAGAAGTTCTCATCGAGCAACCCATGTTTCTGCAGATTTTTCAAGACTGCCAGTCCCCTCTCTCCCTTCAGTTCATCCGACATACGTGCCGCAGGATCGTCATCGTTCTTCTTCTTGGCGATACCATTCACATAGCAATTCTCCACATGCTCTATATAACAGGCATTGCCCGTTACGTTTATAGTTCTTCCTTCTCCAAGCATGGCTTCTCCTCCTTAAAATCGTTGTTCATATACTCAATATACTTGCTGTTGCCATTCAATTGAATGACCACGCAAACAAGGCTGAATCGCCCATACTTCAGAATCAAGCGCACGAGCTTGATGATAAATCTACCCATAATTCTAAATTGATGATGGTTAGTAAATTAAGTTCTTTGTCGCTCATTCCTTAGTAGAGGACGTCAGAATTTGTTTGCGCTAACATATTTTGCTGGAACAAGCAAATGCCAGGAGTGCTATAAGGGAATACACCCTTAGGGGACAGTTGGTCTCCGATTTTATCAGATACTATTTTCTTTTATTGGTATTTATATTATAGATTAGAATTAGCCCCAAAATGAGTTCGCTAACACATAGCGAGGCGGAAAATCACACTTATATTTTTCTTTCATCTCATATAGCATGGCAAGCCTAGAGTTTCATCTGCTTGATTTCCTCTGCCGTCAGCCCCGTCATATCCATGACCATTGCTTCATCCATACCCTGTGTCAGCATCTTTCTGGCAATCTCAAGGCTTCGCTGGTTCATGCCTTTCTCTATGCCTTTCTCTATGCCTTTCTGGTAGCTGTCATCAATGAGGGTTCTTTCAACGCTTACGGAATCCCAGAACTTGTCGTAGGCCCAGAGTTCGGCATCTGTGAAACCGGAAATCTCCAGTTCTTCTACGGCTTTTCCTATCTCCGGGTCATTAAGCAGGTCGGCTGGTACTTCCTTCGTATTGGAATTGATTTCCGTCAGGAAACGGAGCCACAGCACCATCATGCGCTTGTCGGCGATGGAATGAGGTGTGAACTTGGGGAGTTCTATGAAGGTGAAATGCAAGCCTTCAATGACCTTATTGCTGTCCTTATCGTGCACGATGCGGTAGTTGTGGATGAAATCCGGAGTATCATGCGCAAAGATGTCATTTATCAGGTTGAGAGAATACACGGGTTGGAGTTCGCTGTATTTTCCTCCCTTTTTAGCCTGACTCACATAGAGCTTGGATGCATTGAACAATACTCGCTGCTGGAAGGCATCAGACCATTCCATCTGCATCTCCACGCAGAACTTCCTGCCTCTGACGTCGGTGCAGAGTACATCCACTATGGTATTCTTGCCCCCTTCGAGCTGGGGCACAAGTTCTGTTGGCAGATACTTTATCTCGTGTATCTGCTCCTCTTCGCTGAGTGGCAGGAGGGCATTCAGAAGACTGATCAGTCTTGCGGGATGATTGCCGAATATCTTCTTGAACGTGAGGTCTGCCTTAGGGTCTAAGTACTTCATAACCATCTGTTTTAAAATCTACCCCACAAAGTTACGATTTCTTTTTGAAACTGCCAAGGATTTCGGGAGAAAGTTTTGAAAAAAGTTATTTTTGGATCAAATAACAAAGGACGTTTACTGGCGATGCGCCTTAATACTATATAATTCAAGCGTAATGCAAAGGTAGTGCTTTTAGCCTTTAAGCCACTATTGCACAACCTTTTTTTGAAAAGAACGTAAAATCAATAGTATTATTGCGGTGATTGTACTTTTAGTAATCGCTTAACTCGTTGCACCGTAACTTACTCCTTTACCACTCAACTTCGCCACATACCTAATGGCTATGTCGTTAATCCTACCCATACCCCCCTGTTTTAGGGTGCATGGGTAGTTTTTTTGATAAAATTACGCTAAAATCTGCAGAATAGCTTAAAATGAGCGATTTATGAGTGTTTCACCTCAATGGAGTTAATGATTTGGCAACAGTGCTATTTTCTGCAATGTGCATAGGATTGCTTGTCAAACAACTCTTATCGTTTGCAAAACTACTAATAAAATTTGGATTATT
>JAIINY010000165.1:0-6720 GCA_022741625.1 Prevotella sp.
GATGGTACTGCAATGCAATGCGGGAGAGTAGGTAGCCGCCTTCTTTTATCAAGAGCCTCAGATTTCGAAAGATTTCTGAGGCTTTTTTGTTTTCACGCAAATCTTTCTTTTTCTCACGCTGATTGTTTTTTAGGTCACGCAGATTTCGCAGATGACGCAGATTTTTGACCTGTTCGGTCTTGGATTTCGCAGATTTTTTGTATCTTTGCATTCACAAAAATAGAAATTAATTATGAATCAATTTACAAAGATTATTGCAGCCCAACTCAAATTACGTGAGCAGGCTGTCAAGAATACATTAGAACTTCTTGAAGAAGGATGTACCATTCCTTTTATTTCCCGTTACCGTAAGGAGAAAACGGGAAATATGGATGAGGTGAATATCGAGGCTATCGCTCAGGCTAACGAGAAGTTGAAGGAAATGGCGAAACGAAAAGAAACCATCCTGAAGACTATTGATGAGCAAGGTAAACTGACAGATGCTCTTAAAGAGCGTATCGAAAACTGTTGGGATGCCACAGAATTGGAGGATATCTATCTTCCTTTCAAACCTAAGCGCAGAACCCGTGCACAGATTGCACGTGAGGCTGGCTTGGAACCTTTAGCGCAAGTTCTGTTGTTTCAGCGTGAACGTAATCCGCAGCAGGCTGCCAAGAAGTTTGTGGGCGATAAGGTGAAGGATGTAGAAGCTGCTTTGCAGGGAGCCAAGGATATCATTGCAGAAACCGTAAGCGAAAGCGAGGAGAGTAGAAATCAGATTCGTGGAGAATTCCGCAGAGGTGCCATCATCACTTCAAAGGTGGTTGCCAAGAAAAAGGATGAAGAAGAAGCACAGCGCTTCTCTGATTACTTCGATTTCTCAGAACCATTGAAAAGGTGTTCTTCTCATCGACTGTTGGCTATGCGTCGTGGTGAAGCTGCCGGTTTCCTCCGTATCAGTATCTCTGCAGATGATGAACAATGCCAGAGCAAGCTGAAACGTCATTATGTGCATGGATATGGTGAGTGCCAGACATTGGTAGGTGAAGCGGTGGATGATGCCTTTAAGCGTTTGCTGAAGCCTAGTATTGAGACTGAGTTTGCGGCTTTGAGCAAGCAGAAGGCGGATGAAGAGGCTATCATCGTGTTTGCAGATAACCTGCGCCAGCTTCTGCTCGCTGCTCCATTGGGTCAGAAGCGGGTGATGGCGGTGGATCCTGGTTTTGCCAATGGCTGTAAGACCTGCTGTCTGGATGCACAAGGTAATCTGATTCATCATGAAATCGTTTATCCTCATCCTCCTCGTAATAAGAAAAATGAGGCTACTGCTGCTATCCTGCGCATGGTGAAGATGTATCAGGTAGAGGCGATGGCTGTGGGTAATGGTACGGCAAGTCGCGAGACGAGTGACTGGTTGCACGAAATAAGTTATCCACACCCTGTGGATATCTATGTAGTAAGTGAGGATGGTGCTTCTATTTACTCGGCTTCGAAGATAGCCAGAGATGAATTCCCTGATGAGGATGTCACTGTGCGTGGTGCCGTAAGTATCGGCAGACGACTGATGGATCCGCTTGCCGAACTGGTAAAGATTGATCCTAAGAGCATCGGTGTGGGACAGTATCAGCATGATGTGGATCAGACTCAGCTTAAGAAGAGCTTGGATACCGTGGTGATGAGTTGCGTGAACTCGGTGGGTGTAAACCTGAATACTGCATCCCAGCATCTCCTGACCTACGTGAGTGGTCTCGGTCCTACTCTTGCCAAGAATATTGTGGAATACCGTAAGGAGAATGGAGCCTTCGCTTCTCGTGCCCAGTTGAAGAAGGTGCCACGTCTGGGTCCTTCTGCTTTCGAGCAGTGTGCCGGCTTCCTCCGTATTCCTGGAGCTAGAAATCCTTTGGATAACAGTGCTGTTCACCCAGAGCGTTATGCCTTGGTTGAGCAGATGGCGAAAGATCAGGGAGTCACCGTGAAGCAGCTGGTGGAAGATAAGGATTTGCAGAAGAAAATAGATATTAAGAAATATGTCACTGCCGAGGTGGGTATGCCTACTTTGATGGATATTATGGCTGAGCTTGACAAACCTGGTTTGGATCCTCGTGGAGAGGTTGAAAAATTTGAGTTTGATGCAAGCATCAAGACCATTGAGGATCTGCAGGAGGGTATGGTAGTGCCTGGCATCGTAACCAATATCACCAAATTTGGCGCCTTTGTAGATATAGGTGTTCACAATGATGGATTGGTTCACGTTTCACAGATGTCAAACCGCTACATCAGTGACCCTAGTGAAGTAGTGAAGCTCCATGAGCATGTGATGGTTCGTGTGGCAGAGGTTGATTTGAAGCGCAAGCGCATTGCCTTGTCAATGAAGGGAGTGAAATAATGAATATGAATCAATATATAAATAAAGGTGAAACCCTCGGTAAAGAGGGCTTCACCCATTTTGGAGACAGTACTCATCAAGACAGTTGCTCTCTGTCCAGTATCTCTCAAGACTGTATAGAGTCGGCTTATTGCTTTATTCATCAGAAGCTTCGTGTCTATGAGTTTTCTACCAATCCCACGCAGCGTGATGATATCGAATATGCTATCAGCCAGTATGTGGATGGCATGAATCCACAGCTTTATCAGCTGCTTGCTGATGGAAGAGATGGTTTCCTTCTCGACCATGTAAGTTTTGAGCAGGATATGAGAAAGGCACAGGAGCAACTGGAAAAAATGATGGTGTAACCTGTTTATTTCAAATTACATTCGGGAAGAACTGCCATGCATCTTCTTCCTTCTACGGTTTTCAGGATGCATCCGATGGTTTTTCTACCGATGTTTCTATTGACAGGGACTTGATCCTGCGCAATTATTTCTACATAATGAACGCCGGCATTCGGTACATCCATAGGGAGGGTACCTTCTGCCTGCATCTTGCCGTGTTCGAATCTGTCAACATCATCAAATCTGACGTAATGGTTGGTCTTGCCGTCAATGAATCCCACACATACAGAGTCCTTGTCTGAGGCAACGGACGCAAAGATGAGTTTTTCGCCAGCGTAACGCTTGAATGCTCTGCCTCGTTCTCTCTGCAAGAGCTCTGCCATCGAAACCTTGCATACCTTTCCGCTTTCATAGACAAGAATGAGCCATCCTTCTTCTTCGTCTTCATGAACAGCCAGTTTCAGGCGATAATCCTGCCAGTCGTCTTCATCCAGTATCTTGTATTCGTCCGTGTCCATCAGACAGATGACTGCCGTGATAGGGCGGTAGCCTTCCTCGTAATCGTGCAATGCATTGTTGCGCAGACGTGAGGTTTGGATGTGGTCGGTGATAGGAGCAGATTCTACATGCTTAGTGGAGTTTTTTGACTCCTTGGTGGCTAGAGTGTTTTCTAACGCAGTCGGCATTTCTTCCTGTGTAACCACGGCATGCGGAATGTGCTCTTCTGCCCATTGTTTTCTGATGGCAAGGAACTTGTCCTTATAGGTTTCGTTTACCTTGCGCGCAGATGTACCCATGCGTTCATAATATACATTGCCTACGGCTTTAGGTGTAGGGCATGGCTCGATGTCGATGATGAGTACCGCATTGCTGATATCCGTATCGAAGTGAGTATGTATATAATGTGCTCCTTCCTGACCGAGATAATAGATAATCTGATTATTGACATATACCTCATACTTATCTCTGGAGCCTTTGAAGAGCGGGTTCTTCAAGTCCTCTTCCAATCCCATTTCATAGCCAATATCCGATACGCCCAGATAGAGATGGCCGCCCTCGGCATTGAGGAAGGCACATATTTCCTGCATAATCTTGACGGTTTGTGCCTGCACATCCACTCGCATAGAGTTTTCCGGATAGATGATGGATGTCTTGAACTCGGTATGGAAATCTTCCTTGCCATAGTTCTTCTTGTTGGAAGATGACTTGTGGAGTTTCAGAAGAGCGCGAATCTTGTCGAGGATATCACCGGCTTGGGTGAGAAGTCCCGATTTCTTCACGAAGTTATGAGAGAGCACGAGCGATGCCAGTTGCTGCAGGTGAGGATCTTCTGTAAGACAGCTCCAACGATACAGGTCTTCGTAGTGTTCCTCGCTATCCAGACAACCGATGATACGCAATTGCATAAAGTCGTGGCGAAGGATGGCATTGCGTTCAAACAATTCCGGTTCCTTTTCGGCGATGTGTTCAATTTTGTTGATATCTACCTTATCTAATGTTGCAAAATCGTTGAGTACCTCCAGGAGCGTAAGTCGACTATCGTAATAACTGGTTCTCTCCTTGCTGTCGAGCATGATGGCAAGAAGTCGGCAGAAATTGAGATAGTTGTATGCCTTGATCTTGTCTTCTTCTAGGGTGGCTTTGGCATCTATGATGCTCATCATTTCCGATACATATACTTTCTCTATAGGCATCGCATTAGCCAATTCATCCTTTTCATTCTTTGGATTGTAAACCTCATGTGCTGCATACCCCAGCATCAGCTGATGGAAAGCATCGGCAAGACTGAATCGGCTTTCCGGTGATTCCCGCAGGAAGGTGCCGTTGAGATAACCATTGGTTCCTTCCGTGATGTTATCAACTTCTATCACCATACCTTTTTTCAAATCATCGAGAGTCATGCCAGGGGCAGGACATACGGAAACAGAAAAGCCTTCGCTGCTTACGGCAGGAACACGAGGTACGTCGGATACCTGATTGAAGAGCAGACAGGTGAGGCGAGAGTTATAAAACAGATCGTTTACTCGTACGTCGTCTGCGTATTCGCTGATCATATCACGCATGGCAAAGACATAACTTCCATCATTGTTGACTTCTTTTACGTAGGCATGCAACAAGAGGGGCATCCCTTGATATTCAAACGACTGGGTGTTGATGTCGCCAGGGAAGAAAGGTACAACATCGTTTAAAACATCTAACGTTCCCACTCCCTCACAACCTTCTTCTACTACTTTGCATTCAAATAAGAGCTGTCCTGCCAATTGTTTGGTTACGATGATGGTCGTTTCATCATCTATATAGAGTTTTCTGTTTTGCTTTTTTGAGGACTTACGCTTTTGGGAGAATAGAGAATGGTTGATGTATTCCCACAGCTCCTTATAGTGTTCGATGGTAGTACCTACTTTTCCACGTAGTTTTACCGGTGATTTTTCGTCCAGGCGGATGGAAAGTCCATGCCATAATCCCATACGTGAAGAGAGAGGCATATATACATTCTCTTTATCTAAATCCTTTGGCTGTATGGTGATAGCTTGCTCGTTGACGGTGAGAAGAGTTGTTTCATTCTCATATTTGGCAGGTTCAAAACTCTCCACGGTTTCATTGTCCTGTTGGGAGCAGAGCATATTGGCGAGGACGAATGCGTCATCGCTGTTGAAAGGAAGGGCTGCATTGAATTCTGTCGGGGTGAAGAGAGAAAGGAATGCTTTCTGGAGAGTCTTGTTAGGGTCGCTTACATTCATCAGCGAAACCAAGCGATAGAGCAATGCCTGATTCAATGAGTTATCGTAAATCTTATGCGATGCATGACGTCCCAGTATCAGTTCGATGGTCAAAACCTGAATCATGGTTTCCTTGGTTGTTGCATCACTGGAGAGTCTGTCTGTCTGGTGATAGATATTCTCTACATAGCTTTGTAACAGTTTGAGCCATTGCATCTGAAAGGGTTTTCTGTTCCAAAGATATACCTGCTGGCTGCGAAGGGTGGTCAGGATAGACGTGATGAGTTTTTCCATAATCGAAAAGTCGAGCATGAAGATGCATTGCATGATGCAGAACTGCTTGCGTGGATGGTAGATATAGGCACAAGTGGATAGAGTGGAAAGAATCTGGCTGATGGTATGCTCGGCCTTTCCCTCTCTTAATATTCTGATGGCTTGAATGTAGTAAGATATCAGTTCGATGATATCGGTAAATCGCTGTTCGAGCAGCATGCGTTCGGCTTCCTTGCATCGGGGCAGGAGATACTCTCCCTGTAGCGTTTCGATGCATTGGGAATGAATCTGCAGGAGTAATGTCTGTAATTCATCTTGGCTGAGATGATTGGAGATGCCAGCTATCCATCGGTGGCACTCCAGGTCGAAGATGTCAGAAGGCGTATCTCCGAGCATCAGATTTCTGAACTCAGGAGTATTCCAGTTTTCATCGCCTATGATTTCACGAAAATCTTTATCTGAAAGTGAAAACTCCGACTTGTCGGCGCCCAATACTTCTACGAGTTGTACCTCCATGTATTTCTGGCGGAACTTCATCACTCTGCATCTTACTCTAGGAGTGAGCGCTGCATTGATGATGGTATCCCTTTTCAACATTGCCGTGAAGCCGTATTCGTCTTCCAGGTGATAGAAATCACCTAATGTCATCTTGATCTTGAAATCCACCTCATCATTTTCCTTATAATGTTTTCTCATGAGGTGTTCTATGTTCTGGGAAATGAAAACCTTGCCTAGATGGGTTGTAATCATCAGACAGTCAAGTGTCTTAGGGGCGGGTTGCCTCCTTTGGAAGTCAATCTGTCCTACCTTGTAAATTCTGTTTTCTACTTCGATGACGAACTTATGTTCTTCTTCATCAATGCGCAGAACCTTTGCTTTGATATTCTTGTAATTATTCATATAGAATGGTTTTTTGTGATATGATGTTATAATAATACTGCAAATTTAGATAAAATTTCTGAATTATAAGCCAGTATAATAAAAAACTTCAATGATTTCCCTCGAATTGTGCGAAATTAGCCTTGTTTTTCGAGAA
>JAIINY010000166.1:0-6716 GCA_022741625.1 Prevotella sp.
TGATTATTCCTCCTTTTTCTTAACTGGGAAATTAACTTTTACGAGAGCACCTGTTGGGCATTCGTCAACACACTTGGTACACATGCGGCACTTATTGAAATCAATATAAGCCACATTGGTTTCGATGGTAATAGCATCAAACTTGCAGACTTTCTGGCACTTACCGCATCCGATGCAAGCAACGCTACAAGCCTTCTTAGCCACAGCTCCCTTGTCGTGGTTCACGCACTGCACGTAAACACGGCGACCCTTAGGACCCTTCTTTCGAAGCTCGATGATATGACGTGGACAAGCCTTGGCGCACGCACCACAACCCGTACACTTCTCCTCATCAACCTCAGGAAGCCCCGTCTCAGGATTGATAGAGATAGCACCAAACTGGCAGGCAGCCACGCAATCGCCACAACCCAGACAGCCGAAACCGCAGCCGGTTTCACCGGCACTACAGGAGTTCATGGCAGCACAAGTGTGCAAACCATCATACTCGGCAATGCGAGGACGATGCTCGCAAGAGCCATTACAACGAACCACTGCCACCTTAGCCTCTGTGTTAGCCACAGCCAAACCAAGGAGATCAGCCACCTTGCCCATCACGTCGGCACCACCCACAGGACACATCAGTCCGTCGATGCTACCGGCATCAGCACCCTTAACCAGCGCAGCAGCCATACCGGAACATCCGGCAAAACCGCAACCACCGCAGTTGGCACCAGGAAGGAGTTCTCCTACCTGTCCCAATCGAGGGTCTTCTTCAACGGCAAACTTCTTGGATACCCCGAAAAGTACCAGCGCTGCTACCAGCGCAATGGCACCGAGTACCAAGACAGCACTCAAAATTAAATCCATAATAGTTTGTATTTGTTTTGTTAATATTTCTAGTTATTTCTACATCAGCCAACATCCTGTAATCGAGCCTGAAAAGCTGGATAATCATTCTAGCAGCAGGGTTCAAGACTAAAGCTTAATTTATTTCGTAGTTTGTTTCTCAAGAGATAAAGCCCTATATAATAAGGTATTAATATTCCCAAGGCAGACACAGCGGCATATTCCTCTGATTGCGTGATTTTCAGTACGGCAACCAAAGCCACAACCATCAGGAGCAGAGGCAGCAAATAGCCATACAAGCTGGCGCGGAAGCCAACAGCCGTATCTGCCACCACAACAACAGAGTCACCCAGCTGATACTTGACAGCATCAGCAACCTGCACCTCGATAATCTTTTCTTTCGTTTCAGAAGCATTGCAATGCGCAGCCACCTTACAGGCACTGCATGCAGATGACTGAAGGATGCGCACGCGCACACAGCCCTCTTCTACTCCATCCACTACTCCATTATGCTTAATTTTATTACTCATTTCCTAATCTTGTTCATAAGGTTAGCCTTTCCTCTCCTACACAAGAGCACCTATTTTAAGGTGGCTTATTGCAAAGTCGAGTTAGCAATTCTAATTTGTTTGCAAAGATAATATATTATTTATAAATGACAAACAAAATCACCAGATTATTTAATTAAAAGAAACGTAAACGTTTCCTATTTTACATTTTAGACCATAAAAACAGAGAAAAACACAGAAATAAACGGATAAAAATAGGTTTTTTATAATTTTCTCGCCATCTTCTTTGTTTATATCATTTTTTTGTGTACCTTTGCAAAAAACAAGAAAGCCAACAACACCTAGCGTGTCGAGGCACGAAAACACTAAGATTATGGAAATAACAGAGCAGATGACAATTCAGCAAGTTGAGCGCTTTATTAAAAAGATAGCTCAAAAGTTTCCAGCACAACCTTCAAATGAAGAAAACGCCGTGCTGACCGACATCCATGTAAGAGTTTCCCAAGACAGTGGTGAACTCCTTGCCTTTGACGATGACGACACAGAGATTACTCGCTGCGTAGTTGAGCAATGGATAGACAACAAGGATGAGAACTTCTATGATGAGGTGGCAAAGATTTTGCGAGCCACCTTGCGCAAGAATTCTGAGATCGTTGATAATCTCGGAATCCTTAAGCCATATAGCTTCGTGCTGGAAGATGACGACAAGGAAAACCTCGGCGAACTCTATCTTGCCGATGATGATACCATTATTCTGGGTGGTGACCTGATGGAAAACCTGGATCACGACCTCGATGAATTCCTTGACGACTTGTTAAAAGAATAAACTTAAACTCAAGAGCAAAGCCCATCCTCCCGGATGGGCTTTAGCATTTAATACAAAAACATTATGAATTATTTCTATTAGCGAACAAGATTCGTTTTATTAATATATTCTATCTAAAAGTTATATTTCAAACAAACTAATAGTTTCAAACAATTACCGTACTCCTACGATTAATCTATTCTTGTTTACGGGTGCAAAGATACGACTTTTTTCTTATTCTTGCAATACCTAATAATGGGGGTTTTAGACAATACCTAAAACTGATGAGCCAGACACTTTAGGCTATTGCCATTTTCCCCTCTCCTATAGACACAAAAAAACTGCAAGTCAGACTTATCGTCCAACCTGCAGTCCATTCATATCTCTCTCTTATAATTTCTTTTCAGAATTCAATCGAAATTGAATTACTTCAAACCACGATTCATAAGTGTTGCATTCAGAAGCATTACATACTTGCGATACTGAGAATCATTGAGGATGCTGTGCATGTACTTGAGATCCTTAATGACAGCCTTGTCAATCATAGCTGCACGCTCATCCTTTGCTGCATTTGCAGCATTCATCATATCAGCTGTGAAGTTCTTGTGAACATCAGCTACAGCCTCTGCCTGATCAATATTGAGTGACAATGCATTAGCCAAGCTACCCATCTTTACATTCATGTTGTAAGCTGCTGTTGCGTTTGTTGCCTCGTCTGCTGCGAAAGTAGTTGTTGCCATTGCGAACATTGCTACTGCCAAAATCATAATCTTTTTCATAATCTTTTTACCTTTCTTTACTTTACGAGCCATCTTCTGAACCTACACTATCTCTCTTATAACCTAGGAGGCTCTAGAAGGACTCTTGTTAAACATTATCCTGATGTCTTTTCTTTAAGACACTGCAAAGATACAAACTTTCCGTTGTGTACGCAAACAATTTACAAGAAAAATGCTCTAAAGGGCCTCTTTTTTGATATATATCAACATCAAAAGGCTTCTTTCTTCTACTTTTCGTTATCTAACGCTTGTTTTTGCATTCAAAAGGTAAGCAGTTTTACAATATCAGTAACATTTGCGTTTCAAAAGAGAACTACTATGAGGAAAAGCCTGGCAAGTTGCTATTTTCCAGCCATAGAAAATGAGCACTCTGAATCTTTTTTTCCGAAAACCCCAATATTTCTACTATTTCTTTTCCATATCCCAATTATTTATTGTATCTTTGCAGAAGATTTACAATAGAAACAATGGAAGAACAAAATCATATAGACAAGGCACTCGCCTTCCTCGAAAGCCTCGAAAAGTTGGGAAACCAGCTCAAAGTAGCAGAAGAGAATCAGAAACAGTTCCTCGCCAGAATGCTTGAACTCAAGAAATCTGGCGGAACTGACAGTGAGGAATACGCAGACCTTTCACGCAAGAGCAAAGGATTGCAGGACATCATCGACAAATGGCGCCCTATCTATCTGGAGCGAATGGAAATGGTGAAAAGCGTACAGATGAAGAAGCGTAAGCGCACTGGAAAGAAGTAACTACAATAGTGGCTATCAGGCTGGGACAAAGAATCTGCAAGCAAGGTATAAAGAAACTATATATATAATGAACGCGCGTACATTATATATATCAAATATCCTACAGATAGCACTATAAATAGAAAACAATAAAAAAATAAAATAAAATGGAATCAAACAACAAAAACAAGTTTATTAGAGTATCATACGCATTGTATGATGTAACAAAGGGTGATAACGGCGAAGAGATGCTGATTGAGCGCACAACAGATGAGCGTCCTTTCTTCTTCATCAGCGGTATGGGTGTAACCTTGCCTGCTTTCGAGGAGAAGGTAGTTGATTTGGCTGAGGGCGAAGAGTTCGACTTCAAGTTGGATCCTGAGCAGGCTTATGGTTTGCACTATGACGAGCGCGTAATCGACCTCGACAAGCAGATCTTCACTATCAATGGACAGTTTGACGCTCAGCACGTACAGGTAGGTGCTATCATCCCATTGCAGAACGAGGATGGTAACCGCTTCAATGCTGTAGTCAAGAATATCACAGACGAGAAGGTAACTTGCGATCTCAACCACCCATTGGCAGGTTTGAAGCTTAACTTCTGCGGTCAGGTTCTTGAGAGCCGTGAGGCAACAGCAGAGGAAATCGCCAAGATGGCTCAGATCATCAGCGGTGAGGCTGGTGGTTGCGGCGGCGGTTGCGACAACTGCGGCGGTGACTGCAAGGATGGCAACTGCGAGGGCGGCTGCGATTGCAACAAGTAAAATTTGAGAATAAACGATAGCGGCTATCTCAATACCATTGGGATAGCCGTTTTTCATATCAACTAAAGAATTTGGCAATGAGGAATACATTTGGCAATCTTTTCACTCTCACAACATTTGGCGAGAGTCATGGCATAGCTGTAGGAGGCGTCATCGACGGTTTCCCTGCAGGCATAGACATCGATATGGACTTTATCCAAAGCGAGCTCAACCGTCGTCGCCCTGGACAAAGTCACATCACCACAGCACGAAAGGAAGCAGACCAGGTAGAATTTCTAAGTGGTGTTTTCGAGGGAAAATCTACGGGAACCCCTATCGGCTTTGAGGTGCGCAACCAGAACCAGCATTCTCAGGATTATGAGAATATGCGCTGTCTGTTCCGTCCATCCCATGCCGACTTCACTTACAATGAGAAGTATGGCATCCGTGATCATCGCGGTGGCGGCCGTTCATCTGCACGCATCACCATCGCCCGCTGCGTAGGTGGTGCCCTGGCCAAGTTGGCACTCCGCCAGCTCGGCGTCAGCATTACGGCATATACATCTCAGGTTAGCAGTATTGCCCTGGAGAAGGATTACCATCTATATGATCTCAACACCATAGAGGACAATCCTGTTCGTTGCCCAGACCAGACAAAGGCAAAGGAGATGGAAGAACTCATCGCCCAGGTCAAGGCTGACGGTGATACCATCGGAGGCATCATCACCTGCGTCATCCAGGGATGTCCTGTAGGATTGGGTGAACCGGAATTCGATAAACTCCATTCCCAACTTGGTGCAGCCATGCTCGGCATCAATGCCGTCAAAGGATTTGAATATGGAGAAGGATTCGCCGGAGTTACTGCTCGTGGAAGCGAACAGAATGACGTCTTCGTTCCTAAAGCTAAGAATATGGGTGCTACTGATGATGCGGCAAACCATCAGGAAACTACAATCAATCAGGATGTTGCAGCTCGTATCACAACCAAGAGCAACCATAGCGGCGGCATCCAGGGAGGATTGAGCAATGGTCAGGACATCTACTTCCGGGTAGCCTTTAAACCAGTAGCTACCCTCCTGATGGAACAGGATACTGTAGATTTGGAAGGAAATCCTACCAAACTCACAGCTCGCGGACGCCACGATCCATGCGTATTGCCAAGAGCCGTACCTGTAGTAGAGGCAATGGCAGCCATGGTTATCCTGGATAATTATCTTTTGAATAAAACGGTGAGATTATAAAAATAGTTAGGAGTTAAGATTGAGGAGTTGACTACCAACCACAACAACTTCCAATTCTTAACTCCTATCTTTTTTACAAGAATCTCCTAACAGGTCAAAGTTTACTATCCTTCAAGAGTTTTGGACAATATTCATTGAAGAAGCATTTATCACAAAGCGGCTTTGCACTTTTGCAAATATATCTGCCGTGCAACAGAATCCAGTGATGCGCATTCGGAATATCTTCTGCCGGAATGTGCTTCATCAGATAATCTTCTACCTTGCGAGGCGTATCAGCCGTACGAGGCACCAACCCCATACGATGACTTACACGATAAACATGCGTATCCACCGCCATCGTGGCATAACCGAACCAGACGGCACGGATCACATTCGCCGTCTTGCGCCCCACTCCAGCCAATTTCACCAGATCTTCAGCAGCCTCCGGCACCTCACCTCCAAAGAGTTCTACCAGTTGCCGTGACATCTGTGCCAGATGTTTCGCCTTGGCATTGGGATAGCTTACCGAACTGATCAGCTCATAGATATCCTCCTCGCTCGCCTTCGCCATGTGCCGTGCATCTGGATAGCGAGCAAAGAGAGCCGGCGTAACCATATTGATACGCTTGTCGGTACACTGAGCCGAAAGCAAGGTAGCAACCAGAAGCTGAAATGCGCTACCGAATTGCAACTCGGTAGCCACATTCGGCAGCGCATTTCTGAAGTGATTCAATATGAAATCGTATCTTTCGTTACGAAGCATATTTCAATACGTTTATATTTTCCGGAATATTACTTCTTCTTGGCAGGAGTTTCCTCTGCACCCTTCAACTTGCCCTTGTAAGCCTTGTTCAAGCCAGTGATAACCTCACTGGTAATATCGTATGCCTTATCAGCATAAAGCAGATTGTCACCACTCTTAGAGAAGATGATGCTATACTTCTTGTCCTTGTTATATTGAGCCAGATAGTTAGCAATGCTGTCGTGGAGAGCCTTGTTGTACTTGTTCTGCTCAGCAGCAAACTCATTGCTCAAACGCTGCTGCAATCCCTGAAGATCATTGTTCTGCTTCTGCAAACCAGCCTGGATAGCCTCAGCCTGCTC
>JAIINY010000167.1:0-6699 GCA_022741625.1 Prevotella sp.
TCCAGTACGCCGCTGTGCAGATACTTGGTTCCCATGATGATGGAGGTGAGCGGCGACTTCATATCGTGAACCATCGCATAGGAGAAGTCCTCGCGCAGCAGTCGCACCCTTTCCTGCTCATCGATGTAGTTGATCTGGTCGATGAGGCTCAGGATGATCACCACCGTTGTAAGGAGCGAGGTGAGAAGGGTGAATTTGCTTTCGTAGAAGGCTGCGAGCAGAGCCTGTGCCCTGACATCCGATGCCAGGTTCCAGGGCGTCTCATATCCCATCTGGTGAACGGTCATCTGCAGCGAGTTCCACATCCAGAACAGCTGCATGCAGAGCACGGCTATCAGTGCCGTGGTGCTGAGTGCCTTGGCTCTATTCGTCTTCATCTTTCACAAGCATTTCAGGCAGTTTCCTGCTCAGGGCAGCGAATCCACCTATAGTTAAGGCTGTGCCGGCTATCAGGAGCAATATGCCGAGCACTTTCGATTCAAAATGGAAGGGAACCAGAGTGGATATGAAATAGAGCACGATGAGAATGATGGTGCTGCGTGTCTTGCCGTATATCCAGCTGCAGTAGCAGAGGGTGATAAAACCGAGCACGGTCAGATCTACATTGATATCACCACTGGTTGTTACCGACATCATGCATGCAGGCAGCATCATGATCGAGAGGGTGAGCAGCTGCACCCATCTCTTCTTGCCGCAGCGGATCAGTTCTTCCTGGATGGCGCCGAAGAAGATATAGACAGATATAAACGATCCGATGATATTGTAAGGCAGGAAGCCGAGATAGCTCATCTCCATCATCTGCTTGGGCAGGAAGTCGAGATGGAAGAGGTTCATGATGGAATAGAAGACCATGGTGATGCCCACAATCGGAATGGTGCAAATGGTCATTGCCTTCCATTTGGCAGCAGGAACCACCTTTCCAAGCGAGAACCTGGAGAATTTGTAATGTCCGAAGATGAACCATACGATGAGTATGCCCAGGAATCCGATGACCATCATAAATGGATAGATGGATTCCTCCAGCCCTTCTATCTGCTGGCTGTGGGAGCCCGAAGGTATGTTCATAGCCATGTAGAGTCCCACCAGGAATCCTCCCAGGAAGATGGTGCTGAGATATTCTGCCAGGAACAGTATGTAATATAATATCGCTTTCAGCATAATGATGTCTTTTCTGTCTTTTTTCTTTATTCTAATTTGATTCTCGTATAATGTTATGCGGGGGTAGGGGAATGCTTATTCTGCGATGAGCTTGAATCCCACTCCTCTGATGGTTTTCAGTTCTACGGCAGGCTCGTCTTCCAGTGCCGTGCGGATTTTCTTGATGAAAACATCCAGGCTTCTGGAAGCGAAGTAATCCTTGTCTTCCACGCCCCCAGAAGCGGCTTAGTACGGCTTCCCGGCGTACCACCTCGTTCTTGTTTACCGCCAGCAGTTCGAGGATCTTAGCCTCTCGTGCGGTAAGCATTTTCTCGCTGCCTTGCTGTGTATCTTTCAGGGTGGCGTGGTTGGCATCCAGTGTATATCTTCCCAGCTTGATCTGGCAGCTGGCATTCTCGCTGCGCTTTCCGGCTTTCAGCTGGATGAGGCTATGTATGTGGGCATCAAGCTCTTCGGGAATAAAAGGCTTCTTGATATAGTTATTGGCTCCTGCGGCATACCCCGCCTTCAGGTCCTTGGGCGAGGTGAGACCGGTGGTAAAGAGGATGATGGTTTCTCCATCCACCTCTCGGATGTTCTTCACCATCTCGATGCCGTCCATGATGGGCATGTCGATATCCGATACGATGACATCTGGCTGAAAGTCTCTCCACGCCTTCAGTCCTTCCTTGCCGTTAACGGCAGTTTTCACCTCATATCCTCCGATGATATCCTCGAAGCAGCTTTTCTCCATATAGGCGAGGTTTTCATCATCCTCAACCAGGAGTAACTTAGTATCAGCCATAATCTTATCCGTTTTTGATGATTACAGCTGCAAAGGTACATATAAATTTTAATAAAGCCAAACTTTTGGTTGGGCTTTAACCTAAAGATAACAAAATGGATATGGAATAAGAATGTGTATCGGAGGATATTTTTCTAACCTAAAACTAACAAATTATTAACCTGATATTTTCAAAAATAAGAGTAATTTTGTACACAGAATATATTTCGTGTTATGTTTTATAATTAGATATTATTTGTTATGAATACAAAAATTAAAAACTTAAGTGAGGAAGAATTGGTGATGAATTTTGCAGGTGCCAACTGGGCGAGTCAATTTGTGCAGTGGTTAGGAGCGCAGTATCACCTTGGAGTAGATCGCTATATGCGACAAATTGAAAAAGAAATGGAGGCAGGCACAGCTTGGCGATTAACGGATTAAAAATGAAAGCGAATATAAAGAAACACTTTGTTTGTGGGGGAGTAATACTGTTGTGTTATGTTTATCTTCTTACTCATGAAATAAGTGATGCTGAGGTTTATGGATTTTGGGCTGGTCTATGGCAAGGGGGTATTTTTCTACCAAAATTCATCATTTCTTTATTTTTAGATAACGTTAAATTTATTGCTAAAAATAGAACTTTAGGATACGACATTGCTTTTTTCTTCGTAAATATCGTTTCTTTATCCTACTTTGTAGCGGTAATCATTAAATCAAAAAGGAAGAAGCTTTGATGCTTCTCCCTTTTTGATTTAATGATACTTTGTTTGATTATCCACACTCTGCCAACCTTTTTGGAAATCTTTCAACGAAAGATTTCAGTCGTACAGGTCGAAGTACTTTGTTATTTTTATAGCAAGCAAAAGTATTATGTATGAGAATAGACAACATACAATGTTTATCACTAGGCAAGCCCATGCACCCCACTTGGGAGTGAAAATGATGATGCTACAAATTAATGCTGATACTAACAGTAAGTTCAACCAATTCCCTTTACTACAAAAGGCCTTGATAAAACTATAGGCTATAGGCAAATAGAAAAAAGATTCTATGGCTCTATTTATGATTGTATTTTCATTAAATATGTTTGATAAAATGATAGAAACAATCAATAATGTTAAGCCGATTAAAAAATTATACTTTTTCATTATTTTTGTTATTTATTATTTTCGATTGCAAAGGTACAAAGTTTTAAAAACGTTAAATGTTAGTTGTATGTTAGGTTTATGTTAGATTTTATTTGTACTTTTGCACAATATGAAAGTTAATGGATATAAAAATCTTACAATTGCTACTATATTTGCAGTATTTTTATTGCAAACCATATGGTTGTATAATTCTTTTAGTGTGGCTGTAAATAAGTTGACAACAGAAGTAAATGATTTCTTTATTCAATGTCTCTTTGAGGAGTTAGACAGCAGATTTACGAATATACCCCCAGATACTCAAATTCAAGGTTCTAATAAATCGAATCCCAAATACGATAAGGATGTTGATCTTCAACAATTAGCAAAGATACTTAATAAAAATATCAAGCAAAGTAAGATGCCTAATACCTATGTACTATATAAAGTAACTGGCAAGAGAAAAATGATAGTCTATAAAGATCAAAGTTTTCATGCCAATTTGATTGGGGCCATAAAATCTGAAATTATCCCAACAAGGATAAATGGTTCACAAGGCATTCAAATAGAATTTGTAAACCCTTTTGCTTTGTATTTTCATGAACTAGGACTTCTCGTTTTAATCAGTTTCATTCTTTGTTTTTTAGCATTTGTATGCGTTATGAAACAAGTAGCAATTATTCGAACCCAAGAAGAAAATGCAAGAATACAAAAGGACTTTAGTTATGCAATGATACATGATATGAAAACTCCATTGGCAACTATTAGTATGGGTATTAATGCACTTACCATTCCTACTGTTGGAGAAAGTAAACAGTTGAGAACAAAATATCTAACAGTTATAAGAAATGAGAATAAACATTTATATCAATTAATAAACAGAATCCTTACTATTTCTAAGTTCGAATCTGGTAAACTTATGCTAAATAAGACGATTTTTGACTTAGAACAGCTCTTAAAAAATATAGAAGGTAATTTTGAAGTACACACAAAAAAAGAAGTTACATTCAAAAATTTTATAAATGAATTGCTGGTGTTTGCTGATAAAGAATATTTAGGTGAAGTTTTTTATAATCTAATAGATAACTCTATAAAATATTCAAGTAATTCAGTCCATATTGAAATATTTTCTTACAGAGTAGAAAAAGGAGTAAATATTCGTGTGAAGGATAATGGTATAGGTATTTCCAAAGAAGACCAACAGATTATCTTTGATAAATTTGAGCGAGCTTCCGCCTCTAAACGCACATTCTCTAAAGGAGGAGCTCCAGGATTTGGATTAGGTTTAAACTATGTACTTCATGTTATAGAAGCTCATGGTGGTATGGTTTCAGTAGATAGCGAACTCGGTAAATATACCGAGTTCACAATATTCTTACCAGATCAGAATGATAGTTATGGGGGGGGCGAAGAAGAATTAGATAGATTCTATCAATGAAAAGCCAACCCCACGTGTAGTTTCTATCTGGACGAAAGGGTCTATTTGCAGGTATTTGCGAAGACTCGTTATGATAACATCTAGACGCCGGGCAAGATAGAAATCTTTCTCAATACTTCCCCAAAGCGTGTTTTGTATAATCTCTCGTTTGATGATCATATTTTTATTCTTGGCAAGCAGCTCCAAGGTCTTGGTTTCTTGTTTGTTCAGTTTTAAACAGATGATTCCAGCTTCGTCTTTTAGGCAAGAATGTTCTGGGTCTAAGGTATGCTTGCCAATCTTAATGCAATTTGAAACATTACGCCTCATTAGACCTCCTTTGAGTTTCAGTAGAGCCTTGATGTGACAATCAAGTTCCTCTGGAACAAATGGTTTCTTGATATATTCATCTACCCCAGCTTCGTACCCCTCTTTCAGTTTGGATGGTGCTGTAAAGTTAGTCGTGAACATAATGATGGTTTCACCATCCAGTTCGCGAATATACTTTACCATATCAATGCCGTTCATAATAGACATGTCAATATCTGAAATGATAACATCTGGCTTGAATGATTCCCATGCCTTGATACCATCTTTACCATTGCTTGCGGTTACGATTTCATAACCGCCAACAATATCTTCTAACGTGTTTTTCTCCATAAAGGCAAGATTCTTATCATCTTCCACTAGGAGTAATTTTATGTCTGCCATAGTTGTTTGATATTTTATTCTTAGCACAAAGATACATAATTATTTTTAATTATGGTCATTTATACTTAGAATTTTTTGCATGGACACAAAATAAATGTCTTTCCAGCGTGTAGGAAAGACTACCATGCGATTGTTACAGCAATGCAAGCGAAAACTTATCATAACTACATTTTCAATGTTGTCTCTTTCTTAAAATCTTTTTAAGACAACAGGAACACCACATAATTATAAATGATAATCCACAGATTGCAAGGGATGGAATCATAATTTCTTTTATAGTTGTAAAAGTCTTTGCTCTAATGAAAAGGGTAAAGGTACTCATCAGTGCAAAGGATAAGACTATCCAATTAACTGTTCTATGTCCTTTATAGAAAAAAGTACATACGCTTGCAAGTGCGGCGGAACAATATATGATAGCAAAGTCTTTTGAAAAGCCCATTACAATGCATGAGAATACAATCATGCTCAATGTATAACTGAGTAAAACATTTTTTTCAGGACTGTTCTTGGGTTTGATTTATTCATATTTTAAAAATTTTTATTTGGGTGCAAATATAGTATATTTTTGTAAAACAGAGTGTAAGGTATTTGTTAGATTTATGTTAAATTATCGGGTTAAAATAATTATGATTAACCGAAAAAAGTCAAGCTTGAGGCTTTATCGCCTAAGTTTTATTTATCTGCGATATGCAGTTCGTTACGTCCCGAAACTCATCTCACGGTCGCTCACTGCAGTAGCATACCAGAGTTTCTTACCTGCGTTCTCACCTGTCTGAAGGGTACGCATAATCTTGCGATACTTACTAGTTTCTTGTCCCATAATCAATCAGTTTTTAAAGGGTTAATAATTCTGTTTTTGTCACTCATCCGATTGGCGCCTTATCTCAGAATGACAGTGCAAAGATACGGCTTTTTGGGGGAACCACCAAATTTTGGGTGGCGATAAGGGGCGATTTTCAGCAGCTTTCAATTTGAAACTTCGTTAATAATCCTAACTCGCTCTAAACTTGTCTTTAATTGAATATCAAGAAGTTGGGCGTTTACCTATATCTTATAGGTAACAATATGGAAATGAGCGGACTTCTGCTCATTTCTGTATTTTGCAATATGCAAAGAACACTCCTTTTACAAGTGCAAAGTTAAAACTAAATTCTTAAAAACAAACTTTTCTGCTTTCATTTTAGGATTATTTATGAATCGGTTTATGTAGCACCCCAAATACCTTTAAGTATAACTTGCTTTGTCCCTTTATGTTGCTTTGATGAGATAAGAACATTCAAAGTAAAGCCTATTACAATAATGCGAAATTTTCAATTATTTACGATTTCTGTAATTTTTTTGAGAATATTACACCTCTATTTAAAATTATTATTGTACTTTTGCAAGTGTATTTACCTATTTTATATATATAGTATGGCAAAGAAAGATGTAAACAGATTGAAGATAATGTTAGCAGTAACCAAGCACTCAAACAAGTGGTTGGCAGAAATGTTGGGTAAAGACCAAGCAACCATTTCTAAATGGTG
>JAIINY010000168.1:0-6690 GCA_022741625.1 Prevotella sp.
AAGATCAAGGAGGAGACTCAGGCTACCATCCGTTGCGTGCCATTCGCTTACGAGCAGACTCCAGGTGTTGATATGGTGAGCGGCAAGCCTGCCGTAGCCCGCGTTATCATCGCAAGAAGTTATTAATTCACCTCGGTGTCTGGTGGAACAAATCCTGACACCCTATATATTATAAAAATATGAAGCAGTTGATACTTTACATCATTTTTCTGATGTCCATGGTCTTCTCAGGCTATGGAGAGGTATCTGCTGCTTCTATTTCTTTATCCCATCAGGATTCTTTAGCTGTAGAAGCTGCTGATGCTGCGCCCAAGAAGGATGGATCGTATGCGGCAGAAGCCGGTCATACGAAGGATAGACTTGCCAAGGTTACACCTCACCAGCAGGAGCAGGATGCCCAGCTGGAAGATGCATCCAATGCCGCCTATCGGGTATGCAGCAGTCGTCCACAGCGTTTGTTGCCAAGTGGCAATATACATGGCAACCCATCTGCAAGCAGTAGATTGCTAACCCATAGAATCCGATTTTTATCATCCCTTTTATCAGTCATAGAAGGTGCGAAGGAGCCTTTCCGCCAGGAAACTGCCCCTATCCACTTTGATGTCGCCAGCAAATATTATGTCATTTGCCTGCGGCATCTCATCTGTTAGTTCTTCTTTTTATATAATATAACCTGTAAAGCTTTTGCCCTTACAGGGCGACAGGTTTGTGCCCTTAAATACCCAGGGTGTTGCCCTGGGCTAAGAGCTTCTGCCCTTTCAGGGCGTATGGAGCCATACTGGCAAAAAATCGGCATATAATAAAGCCAGCATATAATAAGGCGTATGCATGGCATACGAATATTTACAAAAAACAGATTTATATATATATTTAAAGAAGAAATAAGATTATGGCTAAGATTAATCATTTAGATATGGGTGCAGAAGTATTGGCACTCGAAGATGTACAGGTAAAGAAGGGTTTCATGGGTTTGACCATCAAGTTGATCTACAAACCAACCAACAGTGCAATCAAAATCAAGGAGAAGGAATACTCTGCAGAGGATGGAAAGAAGCTCATCAGCATCCTTAACTCTACCCCTAGCGAGGTAGAATCTTCTATCAAGAAGTTTCCGGTATCAGCCATCAGTATGGGTAATATGAAGCTGCAGGCATGCCTCTCTGACGACCATCAGTTTGTAGCCACTCAGCTCCTTGCCTTCAAGGATTTCGGCTACCAGCCAGTTACAGAGATGGTAACCTATACAGGCAAGACAGCCGAGGCATTCGCTAAGCTGTTCTAATATATTAAAATCCCTAGAGAAGCATTTCTCTAGGGATTTTTTGAAAATGATTATATATGAAAAAAGATGCACTTCACTATAAGTAGAGAAGTGCATCTATTATTTATAAATCAGTCTATTCTTCTAAATAACTATCCATTAGTTGAAGATGTAACGGATAGAGAACTGGATAGAATAGGTAGAGTTGAAGCTTGTGTTGTTGGTGTATGTCTTAGACAATACTTCCTTACCATTCTTCTGGAACTGGAATGAACCAGGATTACCATTCTTGCCAGCTGTATATTTCAACAACTTGGTGTTGTTAACAGTCTTGTAGAGACCCCAGCTGTTGTTCAACAAGTTAGCCAAGTTCTTGATATCTACACCAAACTGGAGAGTATTCTTCTGACCAGCTACGTTGAGATAGAAGTTCTGATTGAACTTGAAGTCCAACTGATGATGCCAAGGCATCACAGCACCACCACGCTCAGCATACTCACCCTTGTGATTCTTCAGGTAATCATCCTGGTTGATGTAAGCCCAGAAGTCATCCTTCTGCTGCTCAGCTGTATATTTGCCGTTGTCAGTGAAGTTCCACTCATCCAAAGCCTCACGGGAAGCTGGGATGTAAACCAAACCGTTAGAACCGTAGTCGTTAACCACGTTGTTTGTCAACTGGTAGGTGTAACGTGTGCAGCTGTAACCGTCAGCATAACCCATATTCATACCCTCATAGATCAAACCAACCTCAGAACCGAAGTTCTTGCCGTAGTCCTTCTTGTAAGAAGCAGAGATGAGCAAACGGTTAGGAGCCACGTAGGTACCATAACCCAACTCCATATCGTTGTTACCGTTTACAGAGTAACGGTTGTTATAGTATGCAGAAGAAACCTGATCACCTACACCATCACCATAAGACTTAGCCTTAGAATAGGTGTAAGAAGCAGAGAGGTTCAAACCGAATGCAAACTTCTTGGCCAAAGATGCAGTGATCGAGTAGTAGTATGCCTTATGACCAGCGTTTGTGATCATGTAAGGGTTGTTTTTATTACTCTGAGAGAAGTAGTGACGCTCATCACCAGGAGCCAACTTCACTGTCTTTCCATCCCAATAGCGGCTGAGGTTGATGACAGTAGCAGGATTGAACTCACGGCTATAGATACCCTCCAGAGAGAAATCAACATCGTAAGGCAACTTGGCATCCAATGCCAAAGAAGTCTTCCATGTAGCGTTCATCTTCAAGTCCTTGTCGATGATGGTAGGAGAAGAAGGAGCTGCTGCATCCTCACGGTTAACAGCCAAGCCCTGCTGCTGCAATACCTTCACCTGCTCATCACGGCTAGCATAGAACTTATCCATCAAATAACTAGCACCCTTTTCAGATGTAGTATTATAATAATAGGTGTACTGACCGCAACCAGCGTTGCTTACTGCAGATACGAGCCAAACGAAAGGCAGACGACCTACGAAATAACCTGTACCACCACGGAGAACCAACTTGTGATTGCCGAGGATATCCCAGTTGAAACCTACACGAGGAGAAACTGTCAATGGAGCATCAGGAAGCTGATCGGTAGAGTAGCTATGCTCATTACCAGCATTATCCTTATACTTCAAAGCAGCGAAAGCCTTGTTGTAGCAGTTCTCCAACTCTGGATAGATAGGCAACTCGAAACGCAAACCTGCGGTGAGACGGAAACGGTCAGAGAAGTTAACCTGATCCTGAACATAAGCAGAGAACTGGTTGTACTTCATGGTAGCCTGGAACTGGCTTGAACCATCCATAGGGAAGGTAACGCCATAACTTCTAGGAGCCTTACCGTTCATGAAGTCGTCCATAGACTCGAACACATAGTAACCGGCAGAAGCAGCACCGAAGCCGTTGGTAGCCTTGTTGGTCTCGAACTGGAGACCAGCGGTGAAGTTCTGGATACCCATAGACCATGAAGCCTCATCAGTAGCAACGAAAGTCTTCACCTGACGGAGGTTACCCTCAGTAAATGGATCAGGACCGAAGCCCATATAGTAAGAACCATTCTTCAGGATATCTACAGTTGGGAATAAACCGCCCACATAAGTACGTGGCTCATCCTGATAAGAGTAAGTAGCACGGAGTACATTGCTTACACCACCCCACTTAGAGTTCCACTCAGCAGCAAAGGAAGTAAAGTTCTTCTCCTGATAGTAGCGTGCACTCTCGAAGTAGAGACCTGCGTTAGCTGTACGACCAGACTGAGACTTACCACTAGTAGCATCCTCACCACCAGGATAGATGAGATAATCCTTAAATGGAGTGGTTGAGTTAGATGGAGAGGAAGAATCCTTGTCGTGACTCTTAGAGAAACGGAAGTTCAACTTGTTGTTCTCGTTGATGTTCCAGTCGATACGAGCCAGGAACTTGTATGATGGAGTATCGAGAGAATATCCCTGATAACGTCCTGGGTTGTAACCATAGGTCTTGTTGAGGAAGCTGAGCATATTGTCCATATCGCTCTGCAATGGGCGATGAACAGTACCTGATGATGGAGACCACTCATCTGAAGCATTTACACGAGCTGTGCCAGAAGGACCCGCAGAGATGTTGCTCTGATATTCACCGTTGGCGAAGAAGAACAACTTATCCTTGATGATAGGACCACCGAAGCTGGCACCCCAGGTAGTAGAGTGAGACTGGAGACGGTTCAACTCATAATCACTTACCTTGTTACCACGCAAGTGAGAGTTGGTAGTGTACATATAAGCTGTACCCTTGAATTGGTTGGTACCACTCTTGGTTACGGCGCTGATAGCACCACCTGTAAATCCACTCAAACGAACATCGTATGGAGATGAAGATACAGAAATCTGATCCAAAGCATCGAGAGAGATTGGAGATCCGTTACCAGGGAGGTTACCACCAATACCGAAGGCGTTGTTGAACGCAGCACCATCCACAGTAACGTAAGACTGACGGTAGTTACCACCACCTACAGAGAAACCGCTACCTACGTTGGCACCCTGAGGAGTCAACTTCAAGAGGTCGTTCATGCTACGTGATACGGTAGGAACAGCCTCAATCTGATCTGCATTAATGCTTGTTGTTGCACCAGCGCGGTCAGTACGCATGTTATTGTTACGATCAGCAACAATCACTACGTCTTCCAACTGGGCAGCATCCTCAGATAAAGTCTCGTTCAAAACTGTGTTCTGACCAAGAGAAAGAGAAATGCCCTTCACCTGCTTGTTCTTGTAGCCCACATAGGTTACTTCCAAGACATAAGGACCACCAGGGCGCATACCCTGAATAGAATAACGACCATCAATGTTGGTCACAGCACGATAGACTGTACCAGAAGGTTGGTGAACAGCCTTAATCGTTGCGCCAATAACATCTTCGCCATTGGCTGTAATTTTACCACTAACGCTAGATGTAGTAATCTGCGCCATCGCTGTGGTTACCATAAAGGCCAGCAAAGCCACTAATAAATGCAATCTTTTCTGCATACCTTATTAAAAAATTAATTAATAATACGGGGAAATATTCCCTTAATATTGATTTCGAGTGCAAATATAAACAAAAAAATCGATATAAATGTTACATCTGCATTAAAAATGATGTTTTATAACACAAAAAAAATCTGCGTTAAGCAAATAACGCAGATTTTCTTTAAATTGATATTAATAACGGGGGGTTTGCTTATAGTTTTTTTGAGGGTATGGGCGCGAGGGGACAGGCGATGGAATCGCCTGGAACGGGGGTATGGACGGCTACTCCTTTCGCTGCCAGATACTCATTACCTTGCGACGGATGGCAACTATATTCAGAACCGAAACTACCAGGAAGAGAGCAAAGCCTAAGGCTATGGCTGGAAGCATCGTTCCCTCTTCGATGTCTGGGAAGAGTGCCTCGATGAAATCCATGTAGTATCCTCGCAGGAAGAAGAGGATGATCCAGGCGATGACCAGAACCACGATGTTCAGAGAGATGGTGAGCACCTGGTATGGCTTCGCTACATTGCCCGGACTGTAACCTATCAAGAGCAGATTCTCCAACTTGGAAGAGTTCTTCTGTACCAGGAGATAGATGCTGAGCATCAGGATATAGAAACTCAGAACGGAAATCACAAGGCCGACAATCATCACCATCGATACCATCATACGGAGGAAATAGGTGGTCTTCTCTGCATCGAGCTTATCAGTCTCTACCTCATAACCGTTGTCATCGAGATATTTGGTGATATTCTCATCGCCCGGATTGCCTACCTCTACGATCAGACGGGTAGGATCGCTCTTCTGGTTAGGCGCAAACTCCTGGTTGCTCCAATCCATAAACGCCTGTGGCACGAGAATCGTGTTGAGACGGGAGGAGAATCCAATGACCTTTCCCTTGAACAGTTCTTTCTTGCCACCAGCCTGAATGCAGATATTGAAATCAATCATTCCCATCAGACCATCACTGATCTTAGGGAGCGAATGGCTCTGGGCGAATCCGAAGTTATACATATTAATATAGGTACGCGGGAGGATAATTGGAACCACCTTCTCGCCAGGTGTGTATTTCCAATCCTTGAGCGGAACATCCACGAAACCATCAGGAACACTTTCGAAGAAAAGCTCACTGTTCAATACATTCACACCATTTACGCCCATCTGCGCATCTACCTTGTACTCGGTAGAGGTAAACTTGCCTATCTTCTTCACGAACTTCTGGTCGCTGACATCATCCATCTCAGCTCCCGAAAAGGTATTGGAGCGACCGCTGATGGTATTGCCCATACCTATTTTCTTGCTCATGATGAGATAGTCGGCTTTCATAAAACTGTCTTGCTGAGTGAAGACAGGCAGCACATCCTGATAAAACTGAAAACCGAAAAGTACGATAAGCATACCGAAAAGATTAGCAAAGGCGAAGCCTGCAAACTGAGGTATGCTGATATGCTGACGAAGTAACTTCCAAACGAGATTCATAATCTAAATATATGTTCATAGTTTAAGTCCATGTGCTTACCGATACTGGTCACGATGACGCCAGCCCCCTGCTCCTTCACCTCCTTCATCATGATTTCGCCCATGATGCGGGAATTGTTGTCGTCGAGGTGACTGATCGGTTCATCTGCAAGAATGAAATCGAAAGGCTGGCAGAGGGCACGCATCATCGCTACACGCTGCTGCTGACCGAACGACATCTTCCCTACCTTGGCATCCACCTTATCGGCGATACCAAGCATATCAAACCACTGCAGAATCTGCTCGCGGCTCTTGAAACCGGTAATCTTGTTCTTGATCTCAACATTCTCCATCGCCGTAAGCTCTGGAAAGAGACGGAGTTCCTGAAAGAGATGACTGATATGACGCTTTCGCATCTCTACCCAATCGGAAACCTTATAATTGGCGGTAACATCATTATCAAACATCACGCTTCCGCTGTAGTCGTGACGATAGCCGAGCAC